>JBILGJ010000096.1:0-8465 GCA_044351125.1 Micropepsaceae bacterium | reverse complement strand
CTCGTTCGTTACGGTCGATGCGGACATGCAGATCGATCTCGCCGCCTTCGGTCTGAGCAACATGCTGCTGCAGCTGAACGCCACGAACCTGTTCGACGAACAGTATCTGGGCAATATCAGCTCGCAGACCAACGCTCTGACGATCACCGACGTGGATCCGGTCACTGCGGGTAACCAGTCGCGGTCGGGCAGCAGGCCGACCTACTCGGTTGGTGCACCGCAGGCCTTCCAGGTCCAGTTGAAAACGAAGTTCTGATATCTGTCTCTGATAAAGTGACAGTTTGATTGCAAGGGCGACCCTAAAGGTCGCCCTTTTTTTGCTCAAGCCTTCGTCCTGTAGGCGCAAGCTTTTTATAAACAATTCATTTGAGGTAGCAGCGTCTCGAGGTTAACCTTCTCTCGCTGGCTTTGAGGAGCTAGCGACCTCCCTACTTATTGCCTCAGGGAAGAAGTGGACGCCCATCCACTTCTTCCCGTTTTTTTGGTTCAATGAAGAAAGGCCGGGGTTTGAACCTCGGCCTTTCTGTTTCATGTCTGCACTCTACCAGCAGAACCGCCAGTGATGACCGGCCCATTGCCTTGGCCAGCTCGTATCGCGCCAGCCATTCCGCCCGTACCCTGAGCGCCAGCGGGGATTGCCGCTCCGCCAGCAGACGCCGCGCTGGTCCCAGAACCACCAAGCGTCGTCGTAGTACCACCAGTAGCGATCGTCGTGGAACCTCAGGGTGATGTACCAACGCCAGCTGTCATCCCAACCGCGATAGTACCAGTGCGGATACCAATAGCGTCCGTCGTAGTAATGGCTTGAGCGCCATCGCGGATGATGAGGTGCGCCACCCCATCGGTCCCGGTCGCGCCAGCCATCCCGGTCGCGCCAGCCATCCCGGTCACGCCAGCGATCCCTGTCATGGCCACGGTCGTCGCCCCGCCACCGACGGTCGGGCGATGTGCCGGGGCCTCCAGCGGGACCCGGACGGTTTTCCCAGTTTGTGCCGGGACCGCCACCTGGACCCGGCGGATTGCCGTCGCGGTCGCGCCAGCGCCGGTCGGGCGATGTGCCGGGGCCTCCAGCGGGACCCGGGCGGTTCTCCCAGTTGGTGCCGGGACCGCCACCTGGACCGGGCGGATTGCCGTCGCGGTCGCGCCAGCGCCGGTCGGGCGATGTGCCGGGGCCTCCAGCGGGACCCGGACGGTTCTCCCAGTTGGTGCCGGGGCCGCCGCCAGGACCCGGCGGATTGCCGTCGCGGTCGCGCCAGCGCCGGTCGGGCGATGTGCCGGGGCCTCCGGCGGGACCCGGACGGTTCTCCCAGTTGGTGCCGGGGCCCCCGTTCGGACCGGGAGGATTGCCGTCTTGATCGCGCCGACGGCGTTCGAAGCGTTCCCTCGCATCCTGAGGTGCCCCAACCGACGATGGCCCGCCGGGCGGCGCCACGTAGGGCGGTGATGACGGGTTGGCGTCATAGTCGGGCAGTTGATCCTCGGCGGCAGCGGGCTGCGCGATGAGGAGAAGGCCTGCCAACGCAAAAGTTGCCGAGGCCAATGCACGTGTTTTCAAGGTGAACCCTCCATTCAAGTGTTCCCGATATTGCTTTTGCGCCTTCGGGGCTGAATGCTGCATGAACGGAATGTTCACGGCCACGCCCCAATCTCTGCCCGGGAAGACCGTTTTGCCATCAGAAGGCGCATGCCCATGAAGATCATGCTTGTCGGCGGCGCCGGCTATATCGGTTCTGCAATTGCGTTCCATTTGCTGGATCAGGGCCACGAGCCGGGCGTTTTCGACGATTTCTCGACCGGCAGCCGGCAGGCGGTGCCCGCGGGCGTGTTTTTGAAGGAGGGAGATTGCGGCGACGAGGCGGCTGTCAGTCAGGCGCTGGCCGCGTTCAAGCCTGATGCGGTGATCCAGCTCGCGGCCTCGGTTCGAGTGGACGAATCGATGACCAACCCGTGGAAGTACTATTTCAACAACACCACGAAGTCGCTGAACCTGTTTCAGGCCTGCGCCGTTCACGGCGTGCGTGACATCGTGTTTTCGTCGACGGCAGCGGTCTATGGCGAACCGGTGCGCGAACTCATCGACGAAGCGGTGCCTACCCTGCCCGTCAATCCTTATGGACATTCGAAGCTTGCATCGGAGTTCATGCTGAAGGATATCGCGCGGGTCTCGGGCATGCGGGCGACGATCCTGCGCTATTTCAACGTGGCAGGCGCAGATCCGCGGATGAGAACGGGACAGCGCACGCAGGCGGCAACGCATCTTGTGAAGGTTGCCTCGGAGGTTGCCGCGGGAATCAGGCCGGAACTCAATATCTTCGGCACCGACTATCCAACGCCGGATGGCACATGCGTGAGGGACTATGTCCACGTCATGGACCTTGCGCTCGCACACGAATTGGCCCTGCTCAAGCCCGGTCAGGCGGGCGAGACACGCATTTTCAATTGTGGCTACGGAACCGGCCACAGCGTTCGGGAAGTGGTCGGCGCCTTCAACGCCGTACTAGGACGCAGCCTGCCCACGCGCGACATGCCCCGTCGTGCCGGCGATCCGCCGGCATTGGCGTGCGATGCATCGCGGCTGAAGAAAGACCTGGGCTGGAGCCCGAGTCACGCCTCGATCGGGAAGATCGTGGAAACCGCGCTCGCGTGGGAGCGTCACCTCAGATCGAAGGCATCCGCCTGACATCAGATCAAAAAAAAGCCCGGCACAGAGGAGCGTTCGCTCGCCGGTGCCGGGCATCAACCACCCTGGCTCAGTCGTGTGCATTGATGACGGATGTTTAACCTCGTCCGCGGGCACATGCGCAATTGTTGTCGATGCACAATTCACAGGACTGATGATGTCTGCGCGCCGGACGCGCAGAGGTGGCACGCATCAATCTGCGGTTAGCGGTGTTTGCGTCGAGCTGATGTGCGTTGCCTCGTCGAGCCTTGCCCGAAGGACCCGAACAGCATGACTTTCCTTCCCACCTGGCTGCGATGAAAGGCGATCATCATCTGCCAGACGACGTGCAATCATGTTGCGAGCCGCGGGAGCGAGCTCATCCCAAACCACAACAGCAAGATCGAATTGCATCGACATGAGAGCAGGATCGGATTTGCCTGTCCGCAGGCTCATGGCAAGCGCCCGAGCTGCAGCCCGCTGGTCCTGAAGCAGGTGATGGGCGACGGCAAGGCGCATCCACGCATGGGTATCGGACGGCGCAACAGCCAGTGATTGCTTGAGGTCGCGGACGGCCTGGGTCGCAAGCTGTTGCGCGCGCACCGACGTCACGCCAAGCATCTGGGCCCGGATGAGCTGTACTTGCGCGGCACGTGCCACGTTCGCCGGCACGCCGCTCTGGCGCAGGGTCCGTCCCAGGGCCGCGAGATCGGGATCGCTTGCCGGTGTGCCGCGTGCCACGGCCTCGTAACGGGTCTGCGGATCGAGCCTCGACTGCACTGACAATGACGACCAGGTTGTGGCGAGGGTTGGTCCGGCGAACAGCAGGATTGCCAGGGCGAGCAGCGACATGGGCAGGCCAAATATGACACCGTCGATCTGGGTCGTATCGCGGGGCGGGGACGTCATGGATCAGGCGCGACGGGCTTGCGCCCCAGGGACTGATACGTGGCGGCGGCCGCAGCGATTGATGACTGTACCGGATACGCTTGCGCCTGCGTCCCGGAGCCGCTTCACGCTTTCAACGACGGCAGGCTGTTGCGTCTCGTCCCAACTGAGGACAAGGAGGAACGTGTCTGCGACCTGCGCCAAACCGCAGGCATCGGAGAAGTCGAGCACCGAGGGCGTGTTGATGATCACAAGGGAATAATGCTGGCGCAGGGCCTCGACAAGCCGGCGCATGGATTGCGTGGCGAGCAGGCTTGCCGGGTTTGTGGCGGGCGCGGCGATCGGCAGGTATTCGAGAGGCGAAAGCCGATCGCGCCTGATGGCGTGTGCAAGGTCGCACTCGCCGGACAGAACCTCCACCAAACCGTCCTCGACAGGCTGTCTCGCGAGATATGTCGGCTCGGCGAACTGCTCGGCCATGTCAGCCCGACGGAAGTCGGCGTCGATCAGCAGCACGCGTCCACCGTCCTGGGCGGCTTCACGCGCGGCGATGCGGGCGAGGCTGACCGCGAGGGATGTCGTGCCGGCGCCCTGCCCGGCCGATGTGAGCGCCAGCACACCAACACCTGCATGCTGCATGGCATCGGCCATGGTTGCGTGGAGCGAACGCAGCGACGTCGTGACGGCGCCGTGCGGGTCCTCGATGACACCGTCGGCAACGCGACCCGGACGCGCCCGTTCGGGAACCATCGCCAGGTTCGCGAGCCTTGCTGCCCGCTCGATTTCGGCCCCGCGGCGCACGCCACCTTGCGCAGGCCCCCGTGCAAGGGCGATGCCGAAGGCGAGCATGGCTGATCCGAGGAAGGACACGCCCAGGGTCATTGGCCGGTTCGGAAAGACGGGGCTCTCCGGGGGCAGGGCTTTCTGCGCGAGGCGCATGCCCGGTGCCTGGGTCTCGATGGATTCACCGGGTACCAGCGATCGGGCGAGCATGGTTTCATAGCGCGTGCGATCTTCCTTCACCTTGGCCTCGAGCTCGGCCAGACGCTGTGCGTCGACCGGATCGCCAGCCGGCTTTCCGGGTGCTGCCGGCGCCTGACGCTCGAGGGCGGCCAAGGCGCGGCGGGCCGACGACACTTCTGCGCCCATCGCTTCGGCGGCGCGGCGGATGGCCTCGTCGATGCGCAGGTCGAGGCTGCGGCGCTCCTGCTGCAGCGCGGCTGTCTCGGGGTGGCCGGCGCCAAAGGTGGCCGCCATGTCCTGTTCGCGGCGGGCGATGTCTGCCTGCTGCTGGCGCAGGATGTCCATCTCGGGAATGCTGACAAGCGCAGCCACGGTGTCGAGGCCCGAACCACGGCGCAAGACATCCGACAGTTTGCGTTGCCGGGCTTCCAATGCGGAGAGCCTGCGGCGCGCCACGGCCAGATTGGCCTCGGCTTGTGGATCCGATGGCTTGAGACGCTCAACGACCGCGCCGGCCGACGTTGCAATACCCGAACGATACTGGTCGAGCGCCTCCTGTGACTGGCGCAACTGATCGGCCAGCTGGGCCAACTCGGCGGCTGGGCCCGAGGCTGTGCCCGCTGATGAGGGCGGCACCTCGAGGGGCAGTTGCGCTGCCACGGCGTTCGCGATGCGGGCGGCCTTGGCCGGATCGTCGCTCTGGAACGTGATACGGACGGCATTCGTGCCGCTTCGTTCGACATCGAGGCGGGCAGCAAACGCGGCCAGCAGCGGGGGCTTGAGCGTCAGCGCACCCGTCCCCGGCGGAATGACGATCTCTTCCCGGGCCCTGGATGGCGTGAACCAGGTTGAGATGCGGTAGAACGAGCGGCTGGTCAGCGCCGTATTGATTTCCGGGTCGCGCGTGAGGTTCAGCTTCAGGATGACTTTTTCGGCGAGCGCCCAGGACTTGAGCGTCGATACGCGCTCGTTGATGTCGATTTCGCCCGGCTGGATGGCGATCACGGCGGTGGCCTTGTAGACCGGCGTGAACTGCAGCATGACCAGAAGGCCCAGTACCATTCCGAACGTCATTACACCTGCGATGGTGCCGAGGCGGCTTCGCAGCACCTTCAGGACGGGAGGATGGACGGGGCGCGCTGGTGCAGTGCGTTCCGCAAGCCTCGCCGGGGCCGGCCGCGGCGGGAGCGTGGGCGCGGCGCGCCTGGCTTGCGCGGGGGCTGTGGTGGCGATGTTGTCGGCCGGAGGCCGTGGCGCTTGAGGTTCCGGGATGCGGAACGCGTTCATGTCCTGTTTGATCATGGCGCGGCCCATCCCTGCCCCGGCCGGATTTCTCCTGCCAGATGCCGGTCATGCAGGATTGCGGCGGCAACCACCATGCTTCCCACGTCTGCTCCCACGCCGGCTGCCGGCTCTTCGTCCGGTTCAGCGGGCACTGCGTTCAACCCAATTCAATCAGTCATGTCGTCGTCGGCACTTCATCGGCAGCCCCTCATTGGCGAACGAGGGGCTGTCCTGGTCCTCCCAGCACAAGAAAGGACCCTTCAAACCGTCCGGCCGAAGGCACAGCGGCTCTGCGCGGCGGCTTGGCAACGAGGCGACCGCGGGCGAAGGAAACGTCAAGCTGGCTTCCTTCCGCGCTCTCGGCCCGAATGGCGGCGAAGGCTTCACCCGGAAGAGCGGCAGACCGACAGTATCCCCGCTCGGCCAAGGCATCCGCTGCGCCCAGCGCTTCGGCAACTGCGTCGGGCGGCAGCAACTCGTCACGTTCGTACCCGTTGATGATGTCGAGGACCGCGGCCGTGTCGTCTGAGGCGCATATGTCCTGCAGCAGGCGCCTGTCGGCGTCGCCGGCGGCCCATGCGGTGGCCGGGACAAGGGTCAGGGCTAGGAACATTCGGGCGGCGTGCAATGCGAGGGATCCTGACAAAACTGATTCGCCTGTCAGTTTACCCTCTGCAGGTGCGGCTGCCCTACCGAAAGCAGGTTGCAGAGGGCCAACAACAACATCTGGTGGGGACCAAAATGGGCCTGCGGATGCGTCAGGTCGACAGAAGATGCAGGCCCCGCCCTTCAATCACGAGCGCGGTGAGCTTGTCCGAGTAAAAGGCTCCGGTATCGATGCCGATCCGGTTCTCGCGCATGACCGGGTCGCGGGTCGGCGTATGGCCGTGGACGACCACGCGACCGAAACTTGCGTCCGAGCCCAGGAATTCGTCACGGATCCAAAGCAAATCGTATTCCTGCTGGTCTTCGAGGCGGACATGCGGCCGAATCCCGGCATGCACGAAGAGATAGTCCCCCTCGGCATGATGCAGCTTCAGGTTCTTCAGGAAATCGAGATGGGCGGGTGGCAGAACCAGGGCGAATGATGCGCGCGTGTCGGCCCAGCTCGAACCCGGCGCATGGCTGATGCCATAGCTGCGCAGCGTGTCGAGGCCCCCGAAGTCTTTCCAGATGTCACCGACCGATGGATCCTGCAGGAATTTCAGCAAGGTCTCTTCGTGGTTGCCCTTCAGGCAAACCGTCTCGAAGCCATCAAACCCTGCAGCGAGGCGCCCGATGACGTCGGCGCTGTGCGGACCACGATCGACATAATCACCAAGAAATACAAGCAATCTGCGACGACACGATGATCGGGCTGCTCGGGTGCGGATCTGCGCCCACAGCGTTTCGAGCAGATCGACGCGACCATGCACGTCGCCAACGGCAACGACCAGCGTGTCGTCCGGAATGGTCGCGCGAGACGGTGCGGTCAGAGGCTGCTCGCGGCCTGCAAAGAGGCCTCTCAGCGTCCGGATCCATGTGTTCATGAAACTGATGTCCGACGATGGCGGGGCGAATCCGTGCTCTCGCCGCCGCTCAATCCTGCACGAGCCATGTCCCGATTGCCAGACAGCGCCCCCTCGCCCGTCCGCTGGCCCAACTCGCCGACGACGCGATCGTCGCTCAAATCTATTCCCCACAGGCAGCACAACCAGAGCGAGATCTTTTTATGCGCTATGCGTCTTCTTTTGTTAACACGCTGACCGCCGCTCCCTTGGGAGGCTTCCGGGATGCTCTCGATCACCCCTATTGCGCGATTGCAACCATGTTTTTTGGCTGTTTCGTCTCGTTTTTTGTTTGTGTAATGATGTCAGTGCTTTGCAGCTCTTTCTCGATGATGTTTTTAAGACACATAACAACTCAAATGAGACGCACCGCTTCTGAAACATATTGCTGCGTGCTCGCTCTCAGCCTTAGCATCATCGGTGAGTGCAAGAGGGGATCGGTGCGAGCCGTAACTCCTTGAGCGCATCGTATTTGCACCGCCCGGACAAGTACGAGTTGCACACCGACTTTTTTGGGTTTGGGGCAAGCGGGCAACGATAAAGGGGGTTCCATCGTGTTGGATCTTGTTTTGAAGAAGACGTTTAAGTCCGCTCTCTTGGCGGGTACAGCTGCGGCTGCCGCCATGGTGGCGGTTACTGCTCCTGCGGTCGCGCAGGATGGTGCAAAGGTCGAAAAGGTTACGGTGACGGGTACGCGCATCAAGCAGCGCGACTTCAAGTCGATCAGCCCGATCGCAACCGTCGGCGCCAAGGAAATCGCGCTCACCGGCACGGTGAACACGGAAGAGCTGCTCAACACGCTGCCGCAGATCATTCCCGGCGTGACGATCACCTCGAACAACCCGTCGCTGAACGGCTTTGCTGAAGCCGACCTCCGCGGCCTGGGTTCAGGTCGTACGCTGGTCCTGATCAACGGTCGCCGCGCGAACCCGTCGTCTTCTGGCGGCACGGTCGACCTCAACACGATCCCGTCCTCGCTGATCGATCGCATTGAAGTGATCTCGGGCGGTGCCTCGGCCACCTACGGTGCCGACGCCGTTGCCGGTGCGATCAACTTCATCCTCAAGACCGATTTCGAAGGCTTCGAAATTGGCGGTGGCTACGGCCAGGCTGAAGACGGTGCG
>JBILGJ010000095.1:0-8486 GCA_044351125.1 Micropepsaceae bacterium | reverse complement strand
GACGCTGCAGACGCTTATCGTTGGTTGCTGACCCAGGGGGTCACGCCGAACAACATCATCTTTGCTGGCGACGGCTCGGGTGGCGGGCTTGCCCTCTCGACGCTGCTGGCGCTGCGCAATGCCGGGTTGCCCCTGCCTGCGGCGGCGGTGTGCTTCTCGCCGTGGGCCGACCTGACCATGTCGGGATGGTCGATGCTGAAGAACAAGGGCAACGATGACACGCTGAGCTGGGAACTGCTCGCGACCTGCGCGCGGCATTACCTCAAGGGCGCCTCGCCCGCCGATCCGTTCACCTCGCCGCTCTATGGCGACTTCCGCGGCCTGCCGCCGCTGATGATCCATGCCGGCAGCATGGAAGTGCTCAAGGACGATGCCAGCCGCATCGGCGAGCGCGCGGCGGCTGCCAATGTGAACGTGAACGTGGAGGTCTATGAAAACATGCCCCACCTGTTCCAGGGCATGCCGGACCTGTCCGAATCCAAGGTGTCGATCACGCGCGCGGCCGCCTTCATCAAGGCGCGTACGCCCGAGGTCATGATGCGCCGCGCCGCGCAATAGCGCGGCGTCGCCCCCTCAGCCCGACATGCAAACGGCCCCTTTCGCAAGGGGCCGTTTTTCGTTCGGTGGCTCAGAGACCTGCGAGACGAGGTCCTTCTATTTGCGCCGTGGCTTTGCCTTGGTTGCTGCGGCGGACTTGGGTGCTGCCGCGGCAGGCTTGGGGCCCGGGCGCTGGCGCGCCAGCGTGCGGCCCAGCTTCTTCTCGAGCGACTTGACGAAAGTGGGGGAACCATAGGGCCGGCCCGTGTGCTCGCTGGCAGCGATCGCCTTGAGTTCCGCCGGCGTGAAGGGCGTGTCGAGGGCGGCTTTCCAGTTCTTCTCTGCATCGAGGACCGGCTTCACGTCCACGACGCCATCGGCCTTGCCCTTGAGGTGGGCTGCAGCGCTCGACCAGCGCCAGTCCTTCGGCTTGGACGCCGGCTTGGTGCGCGCGGGAGCGGTTTCGACATAGCGGGCGCAGAGGGCCAGCGAGTCGCCATCCATCGGGAAGGATGCGAAGCGCCCCCTGAAAAGGCCGCCGTCACGGGAGCGGCGCTGATTGACCGCCCGGGTGAAGCGCCTGTGTGCCTCGCCCAGCGCCTGCCTGAGGGCGGCAGCCGAGGTCGGGACCAGGATGAGCTGGACCTGCCGGGGCAGTAGGCAATACGCGAGGATCCTGACCTTGGCGTTGGCACAGCCTTCCGTCACAAGCTCGAGGTATTCCTTGTAATCCTGGTCTGTGGCGAAAATGCGCTGACCGGGATTGCCCCGTTGCAGCACGTGATGCGGTGCGCCAGGCACCACTGCTCTTGCTAATCTTGCCATGATCGCGAACCTAGACCTGAACGCTGCGTCCGTCAATCATGCCCTGTCCCCGCAATCTTTCCTCATGCAAGGCACACTGCATCTTGTGTGTTCGCCAGTCGTCAGCAGGCGAATGCTGTAATGGTACCCGATGGTGACGGGCCGCATCCTTTCGTATCGCGTCGACTGCCCAAACGGCGAATGGGACTTACCTGAACGTCAAGCCGCAATCGCCGACTGCAGATCAACCTGGCTGCACGCCAAGAGTGCGCCGCACGGCGCTCAGGAAGCCATCCACCTCGGCGTCGGTCGTCGAAAAGGCGCAGACAAGGCGGATGAGCGGCACGGGATCCTCGCTCGAGGACCAGACATAGAAGCGCGCGCCCTGCTTCTCGAGACGTTCTCGTGCGCCATGGTTTGGCAGGGTGAAGAAGACCTCATTGGCTTCGACAGGATGGGCGATCGTGACGCCCGAAATCGCTTTCAGGCCGGCCTCGAGGCGGCGGGCCATGGCATTGGCATGGCTTGCCAGCGTCAGCCAGAGGCCATTGTCCAGCATGGCGTCGAGTTGGGCCGAGACAAAGCGCATCTTGGAGACCAGATGGCCCGAGCGCTTGCGGCGGTACTCGAAATCGCCGGCCTCGGCGGGATTGAAGATGATCACTGCCTCGGCTGCCAGGGCGCCATTCTTGGTTGCGCCGAAGGACAGAACGTCGACACCAGACTTCCAGGTCAGATCGGCCGGCGACTTGCCGCTGCCGGCGACGGCATTGGCAAAGCGCGCGCCGTCCATGTGGAGGCCCATGCCGTTCCTGCGCGCAAAAGCGCTGATCGCGGCGATCTCGTCCGGTGCGTAGGCGGTGCCCAACTCGGTTGCCTGGGTGATCGACACCATCTTGGGCTGGACGTGATGGACAAAGCCCTGCTGGAAGTGCCCCATGACGGCCTGCAGGGTTGCCGGCGTCACTTTTCCGCCCGCCCCCTCAGCCGGGACGAGCTTTGCGCCGGAGAAAAATTCGGGCGCGCCGCATTCGTCTACATGGATATGCGCGCCCGTGTGACAGAGCACGGCGCCCCAGGGGGGACAGAACGTGGCGATCGACAGGGCGTTGGCGGCGGTTCCGGTCAGGACCGGGTGGACGATGACGTCCCTCTCGAAAAGCTCGGAGAAGCGGGCCGTCAGGCGGCGGGAAACCTGGTCGGCGCCATAGCTCGCTTCGCGGCCATCGTTGGCACGCGCGATGGCGTCGATGACGGCGGGCGCGGCGCCGGCCGTGTTGTCACTCATGAAGTTCATGCGAGGGCCCCTGTCCAAGCGAGGCCCCGTCTTGGGACAAATCGACCGCCGATGCAACGCTCGCGGCCACGGGGCCGCGCATTGGCGTCAGTGCGACGCGGCTGGCTTCGGCTGGGAGGGCCGGAAGATCAGCCAGAGGAGGCCAAAGACCAGGATAAAGGGCGCGAGCGCGAAGGCCAGGTTGATGACGATGCCGAGCACCGTCGCCACGAGACCGATCGCAAGGCCAATGCCCGCCGCGGCGAGGCCCAGAAGGATCGCAAGGAGGATGACTGGCAGGATAAGCACCCACACCAGGATTGCGATCAGTGCTCCGATAAGGTCAGCCATGGGGGTCCTCCGAAATGCTGCGTGTTCCAGCTATTGTGAAGCATATAGTATCAAGTGCAGACTAGTCAATGACAAAGGGCGGCCCCGCACCGGGACCGCCCTCGAAATTTGCCAGACGCCGGGCTGGGCGTGGTTACTGCTCGACCATCTCGACCCGCCTGTTCCTGGCCCGGCCCTCTTCGGTGCGGTTGGTGGCAACGGGCGCGAGCGAGGCGAGGCCCTTTGCCGTCAGGCGCGCGGCGGCAATGCCATGGCGTGTCGTGAGCGCTTTCACGACGGCCTCGGCGCGCCGCTGCGAGAGACCGGTGTTGTAGTCGAGCTTGCCCTGGTTGTCGGTGTGGCCGACGATGAAGACCTTCAGCTTCGGCTCCGCCTTCAGGGCCTTGGCCATCTCGACGAGCTGGGGCTCGGACCCGGGCTTGATGTCTGCCTTGTCGAAGTCGAACTCGATGCCATAGAAGACCGCGCGACCATCCTTGGCGATGTCGCTCGTGATCTCCTCGGCCTTGAGGGTCACCATCTTCTCGTCCATGCCGCCGGCCTCGACGACCTGGACGAGGACGCCGACACGGTCGTTCATGATTACGCTGTAGGAGCCGAACCCGCCGCCGCGGTTCAGGCCAGCGTAGATCGCGACCCAGTCATCCCCGCCAGCCCCTGCCTTGCGGAACAACGCAAAGCGCGGGTCGACCACCTTGTCGACAAAGGCACCGAGCAGGTGGACGCGCGTGCCGCTGTAGCCTTGGGCGACAGGCTTGGAGACCGGATTATCCCAGCGGTAGATCAGATGATAAAATGACGGGCCGCAGGCGTCCCCGGCGCATTCGAACACCGGCTCGAAGCCCTTGGCAGCGACGGCATTGCGATAATTGCGGAAGACCTCGAGCGAAGAGCGTCCGACGGGCGAGATGTACGCGGTTCGCGTCACCTTGCCCTGCGCCGTCACGGTCTTGGTAAACTTCTTCTTGTTGTCATAGTACTGACCCTCGGCGGGGCCAGCGGGCAGCGTGAGTTCGTCGAACGCCTTGACCGTCTGCCCGAGGATGAACGACCCCTCGTAGCGGCCGGTCAGCGGATGGTCGGCTGCTTTCGGCGCGTCCTTCTCGGCCTCGGCGAGGTAGCGCGGGTCGGGGGCGGCACTCGCCACGCCGATGAAGACCAGTACAGCAAGGGTGACGAAACCCAGTCCAGCTCTCATGGAAGCCTCTCTCCTCTTCGGAAGCACGGTGGATTAATGTAGCATCCCGATCACGGCAAGCGTCGCTCATCACATCTGGCCATTTTTCCTCGAAATGACGGGATTTCTTTGCGCTAGTTTTGGTTGGGCATCCGGGTGATTCGTGATGGGTGAGGCGTTCGCAGTGGCCGATGGCCAAGGCGCAGTTGCGGGTTCGATTGCTGTGCCTGGCACAGCCAACGAGGTCGCGCGCTACACCGTCGAGCGCGCAGAGCCGCGGCCCGTGGACCTCAGCATCGTCATTCCCACCCTCAACGCGGCTGCCACGCTTGCCGAAACGGTTCATGCGATCGGCGAGATCCGCGATGTCCTGAAGGTCGAGATCATCGTGGTGGATGGCGGCTCGAGCGACGACACGGTCGATATCGCAGCCGCGCTTGGCCTGAAGGTTCTACGCGCGCCTCGCGGACGGGGAACACAGCTTTCCGCCGGCGCGAAGGATGCGCGGGCGCCCTGGCTCCTGTTCCTGCATGCGGACACGACGCTCGAGCCTTTCTGGTCCACGACCGTCACCTCGTTCATCCGCAACAAGTCGAACCTGCTCAAGGCCGCCTACTTCACCTTCGCGCTGGATGATGCATCGGGCGCGGCGCGCCGGGTCGAGGTGCTGGCGAACTGGCGGGCACGCCGGCTCGGGCTGCCCTATGGCGACCAGGGCCTGCTGATGTCGCGCAAGCTCTATCATTCGCTTGTCGGGTTCCTCGACATCCCGCTCATGGAGGATGTTGACATGGTTCGGCGCATCGGCCGGGACAAGCTGGTTGAACTGCCGGCGACGGCGACCACCTCTTCGGCGCGCTATCGCCGCGACGGCTACTGGCGGCGGCCCATCCGCAACCTGTGCCTTCTTGCGCTGTACTTCATGGGCGTGTCGCCGAAGCGCCTCGCCCGGCTCTATGGCTAGGCCAGTCCTTTTCATCTTTGCCCGGGCCCCGGCCTATGGCACGGTCAAGACAAGGCTGGCGCGCGACGTCGGCGCGGCCGAGGCCCTCAGCTTCCAGCGCAACGCCTTGCGCGCGGTGATCCGGCGCTTTGGCGCCAGCCCGCATTTCGACGTGGTGCTTGCCGTTACGCCCGGCAGCCGGCTTTCGGATCCAGCGTTTCCACCCGGCCTTGCGCGGGTGGACCAAGGGCGCGGTGACCTGGGGCAGCGCATGTTGCGAACCCTGCGGCTTGCCGGTCGACGGCCCGCGCTGCTCATCGGCAGCGACATTCCGGAGGCGCAGGAACGCCACCTCGCCGAAGCCGTTCGCAGGCTTGCACGCGCGCGCTTCGTTCTGGGGCCGACCGAGGATGGAGGCTACTGGCTGATCGGTGCGCGCATGCCGTGGCTGCTCACGCCGCGCCTCCTGAACGGCGTGCGCTGGTCGTCGCGCCATGCACTGGCAGATACACGGGCGCGACTTTGCGACGTGGCGCTGCTTGGCGAGACGCTTGCCGATGTCGATGACGGGGCAAGCCTGTCACGCCTGAAGCTGCGCCAGGGTCGCAGCCAGGCGCGCCACGTCTGACTCGTCCTGGTAGATGCCAAAGCCGATCCGCAGGATGTCGCCGCGATGATCGACGATCACGCCCTGTTCCCTGAGCGCCTGATCGATGGCGCCGGCGCGTGGGGTACGCAGTGCGATGAAGCGTCCGCGTCGATCGGGATCGGGCTCGATCACTTGCCACTCCGGATGCGGCGACGCGCTTGCGAGAGCAATGAATCTCTCCTGCAAGGCGTCACAGCGACTTTTCATCGTGACGCAGTCTTCGCCAATGGATGAGAGCCAACGCATGACCGCGTTCAGGCGATAGAGGCCAGAAGGGTCGAAAGTCGCCCCCAGAAATCGTGCGCCGCCCTGCCCATAGGCAACCGTTCCATCCCGGGGTTTCTCAAGCGTACCAAACTCGGCATACCACCCCGTCGCGCGCGGTCGCGGCATGTAACCCTCGGGGCAGTGCATGAAGCATACGCCCTCGCCCGCCATGGCGTATTTGTAGCCGCCACTCAGGTAGAAGACGCGACTGGCCAGTGGTGCAAGATTGACGGGCATCGCCATGAAGCTGTGATAGCCATCGAGCACGATCGCCGTATCGCGCCGGGGAACTGCGCCAACGACCCCCTTCAGGGCTTCGTCGGACAACACCTGTCCCGTGTTGAAGAAGACGTGGCTCAACCAGACCAGATCCCAGTCCTGCCGGCTCGATGCGGCCTCGGCAAAGCGGGTCGCGAAACTGTCGAAGGGCGCGACCGGAATACGTGTGACTTCGACGAGGCTTTCCTCTTCCAGACGCGCGACCTGGCGGGTGAAGGAGTGGAACTCGCTGTCGGTGGAGAGGATCCTTGGTGCCCGACCCGTTGGCAGCGATGCGAGGATGCGCAGCAGGAAGTCATGCGTGTTCGGCGAAAAGCAGATCGTGCCCGGCTCGCCGAGCCCGAGGTGCTGCGCCACGTGGGCCTGCGCCTCGGGGATCACGTCGGCAAAGATCTTTCCCCACTTGCCATCGAGCCGTCTCGCGGAATCCTCCCAGTACTCAACTTGCGCTGCGCGCGTTACGTCTGGCCAGGGGTGGTGGCTGTGCGCTGCGAAGTGCAAGGGGGCGCCGGTTCGCCCGAGGGCGTGGCGAAAATGGTGCCGAAGGTCACGCATGTCAGGCCTCATAGCGATAGCGCATCGCGCGGCGCACATCCTCCGGCAAGGGCGGCAGCGCCGAGCGCGGGATGAGGAAGGTCGCGATTGCAAACAGGTCGTTGTAGGCGCGGTGCTTTTCCGCCGTGGCCCGCAAATAGTCGTAGCCCGACGATCCGCCAGTGCCCACCTTGCGCCCGAGCATCCGCGAAACCATCAAGGCATGACGGAGCCGCCACAGCGCCAGGGTCTCGTCCATGTCCATCAGGGCCTGCAGCATCCTGAAGGCGGCATTGGCTGCAGGTTCGTCACGATAGAGGAACAGGAACAGCGCCGCCTGCAACGCGCGCCGGGAAAACGTCCAGGCGCCCTGCGCCCTCAGTTCCTCATAGCGCGCGTCATCGAGCAGGCCGTCGAACATGGCACGCGATTTCTGGAGGGAGGCAAGCTGCACGTCCTTTTCGGCCTGCGAGAGATGCGGGTGCTTGCTGATCTGCTGCATGTCATGGGTCAGCATCTGCTCGAGTGCCTTTGCGTAGGCATCACGGAAATGGAAACCACCATGATCCACGAAGGGGGTCCGTGAGAGCCAGCCATCCACCTGCTCGCGCAACGAGGGCCGCGCCTCCTGGGACTGAACGCGGCTGCGCGCATCGGGCTCAAGGCTGGCGTCGTAGCTTGCGTCATTGAAGGGCAGCCGCGCCTCGCGCTTCAGGCCGAGGCGAATTTCGAGCAGACGAAATTGCTCGCTCTGGAAGCCGGATGCCGGCATCAGGAAGTTGCGGAATTCGAGGAAGTCCATGGGCGTCATGGTCTCGAGGATGTCGACCTGCGACACCAGCAACTGCTCGATGCGTACGATGCGCTCGGCTGCGTGGACGGCCCGCCCGAGGTCGGCATCGTCGACCACCCTGCCCCCGAAAACATCCTGGATCAGGTCGAGCTCGTACAGGATCTGGCGGAACCAAAGCTCGTAAGTCTGGTGGATCACGATGAACAGCATCTCGTCGTGGGCGGGCTTGCCCTTGCGGGCGCTCTCGAGATCCTGGAGGGAGAGCAGCGTGCCCAGCTTCAGGTAATCCGCGTAATTCATTGTCGACTTCCCCAGTCTGTTTCCATCGCGTTAAGCCGGCCGGCGGCAGCAATGAATCCTTTACCGTTCCAGACCCCGATGCTGGCCACAATCATGCTTCACAAAGGATAAAGCCAATTATGGGACAACTGCCGTCTTCGGCAAGGAATCTCTCCATCATGTCCCGCATTCCAGTCCTTGATGATGACGCACCCTTTATCGATTTCATGGTGCCCACGCTGACGCAAAATGCTCATGCCTTTGACTTTGCGCTTCAGGCGCGCGAGGGATCAAAGAAGCTTGCCGAGACCCAACATGATGCCATTGCTTGTGACATCGTGATGCCTGGACCGGAATGCGTCAAGGCCATGACGTCGATGCGGATGGCGCTTCCTGATGTCGCGACGGTTGCGACCGGGCGCGGCCTGACGGAGCGCCCCTGCAATCGCTTCGATGATGCAGGAAGCCCGGCGCGCCACGCGGCCCCACGAGCATAAGCGGTGCAACCCATGAACAAGACATCCACGACCGTCCACACGGCTCCGAAAACCAAGCGGCGGAACACGCTGCTTCTTCTGCTCTCGAGCGTCATCGCCG
>JBILGJ010000094.1:0-8546 GCA_044351125.1 Micropepsaceae bacterium | reverse complement strand
CCGCGCGCTCATCGTGCGGCGTGTCCGCGTCGGCGAGCGTGTCGAGGAAACCGGCTTCGTCGATCGCGTCCCACAGGCCCTGGCACCACTCGCCGGTTTCGGCGCGCCCAAGCACGTCGGGCGTCACATGCTGCGCGAACAGACGGTGGGCGGCGTCGTGGATGAGGAGAGCTGTCTCGTTCATGGGTGTCACCTCAGTCCGAGGCCGCGGGCGATGATGCCACGCAGGATCTCGCGCGTGCCGCCGCGCAGCGAAAATGATGGAGCCGTCTGTGTCAGGTAATGCTGAACGCGCAGCAGCGCCTCGGTCGAAGCCGCCGAGGGCTCCTGCCCGAAAAGGTCATGCGCGATATCGGGGATCTCCTGCTCGAAGATGGCACCGACGTCCTTGACGAGCGATGCCTCGAGGGCCGGGTTCTCGCCCCGCTGCAGCTGGGTTGCCACCGAAATCGACAGGTTGCGCAGCGCATGAAGGCGCGCCGCCATGCGGCCAATGGCAATCGCCGTGCGTTCGCGCGGTTCCGGGCCTGCGGCTTCCACGATCTGGCGCACAAGCATCATGCTGGAGAGAAAGCGCTCGGGGCCAGAGCGCTCGTAGGCGAGTTCGGCCGTCACTTGCGACCAGCCATCGCCCTCGACCCCGATGAGCGCGTCCTCGGGCAGGAGGGCATCATCGAAGACGACCTCATTGAAGTGCTCATGGCCCGTGAGGTCCGTGATCGGGCGGATCCGAATGCCGGGCAGCGACAGATCGACCAGGAACTGCGAGAGACCGGCCTGGCGCTGCGCTCCTTCGCCGGTGCGGAACACGGCGATCATGTAATGGGACTTGTGGGCCCATGAACTCCAGAGCTTGGTGCCAGTGACGCGCCAACCCTCGTTCGTGCGGACCGCGCGCGTTCGCACGCTGGCAAGGTCGGAGCCGGAGTCCGGTTCGCTCATGCCGATGGCGAAGAAGGTCTCACCGCGGGCGATGCCGGGCAACACGCGCTGGCGCTGGGCCTCGGTGCCGAACTTCAGCAGAAGGGGGCCTGATTGCCGGTCTGCGATCCAGTGCGCAGCAACGGGTGCGCCTGCTGCGAGCAGTTCCTCGACGACGACATAGCGCTCGAGTGCGGTGCGCTCGTGGCCGCCATACTGCTTCGGCCAGGTCAGGCCGAGCCACCCGCGCTCGCCGAGCTTGCGGCTGAAGGCGGCATCAAAGCCGCTCCAGGACTGGGCGCGCTTCTCGAAGGGTATCGCCTCGATTTCGCGCGCGAGGAAGTCGCGCACGTCCGCGCGGAGCCTTGCGGTCTCGGCCGGAAGGGTGGCGACATTGAAGGTGAACGGAAGGGGTTGTGCGAGGTTCATGCGCCGATATTGCGCGTTTGCGGCGCAGGGCTCAACCCTTGCCTGCTTCCTGACTAGCCCTGGCGAGGGTTACGTAACGGACGCAGGCGGCGGCGTTCCTCACGGTCCCTGAGAAGATAGCCTGCGAGGAAGCCCGATCCCATGATCAGGCTCACGATGATCAACGGCCCCATAGCGGATCCTCGCGCAGGTCGAATTCGCGCAACGACGAGCGTGGCTTGAAGGACGGTGCCTTGATGGACGCGGCCTGCGTCGGATTCGTTTGGTCGACGCGAGACTTCGTTTCAGTCCTGCGCGCCACGATCGCGCGCACCCCGAAACCTGCGCCAAAGCCGATCCCGAACAGGATCGCAACGGGGATGATCAGTTCCACTAGCCACTCTCCGTTTCTTGAGACGGATGTTTCCCGGCTTTTCGCCGGCCCGCTTTGTATGCGAGCGGCCAGATGTTGCGTCAACACGACTGTCAACACCAATCTGTGTGTTCACGCTTCATCGCGCGTCTATCCCCAGATGACGTCGAGACCGATCAGGTTTTCCATGCCGAGAGGTTGAAGGGTGCGATTGATTGACCGCCAAGAACGTAGCTTGCGCCCGCGGGCGCAGGCGCCGGTCGCGAATCATCCGAGAAATTGAAGGCGAAGGTGATGCCGTCCCGCTGGCGCATGCGAATGTCTTCGTCGAGCCGCGTGACCTGCTGCCCGGCGGCGGCAAGTGTATGCGCCACGATATCGAGCGCCAGTTCGCGCGTTGGCCAGGCGGCGACATAAATGCGGCCTGCCTGCTCCACGATCGCCGGATCGCCCGAGGCAAAGCTGCCCTGCACGCTTGCTGCTGCGTCGACCTCGAGGCGCTCGACCCAGGTGCTGCAGGCATAGGCGCGGTTGCGCCAGCGCAGTTCGCGCACGAGGCCGGGCCTCAGGCTTTCCACGCGCGTAACCTTGACCGGCAGCAGATCCTGCAGCGGACCGGGTGGCAGGTTGCGCGGGATCTGGAACGAGGCTGTCTTTGCGCCCGTGCGGATGCCAAAGACGATCTGGCCGTTGCAGGCTGCGAAGGCCTTGTGGGCTTGCGGCGTGACATGCTGCAGGCTTGGCACGAAGACGGCCTTGTAGGGTCGAAGGTCGCGACCCGGCGGGACGATGTCGACGTCGACGCCGTAACGGCGCAGCGCCGTGTACCAGGTGAAGACAAGAGCGAGGTAGCTGAACGACCTGCCCTGCGGCTGGATTTCCTGGTGCCAGGCGGTGTCATAATCGAACACAAGCGCGACCTGTGCGGGTTGCATCGGCCGGTCCTTGATGGCGCGCCACCACTCGCTGGCCAGTTCGCGCGCGGTCGCCTCGGCCTCCTTGCCGCCCGTGTCGAGCACGTTGTCGGGGCGGTTGAGGCCGGCGTGCATCTGCTCCTGCGCGAAGGGCGCCTGACGCCAGCGGAAGAAGCTGACAACCTCGGCACCGTGCGCAAGCGCCTCCCACGCCCAGAGACGCACCATGCCGTCGCGGGGGCTCGGGTTCCAGATCGCCCAGTTCACGGGACCGGGCTGCTGCTCCATCACCCAGAAGCGCCTGTCCGTCATGCCGCGATAGAGGTCATGGTGGAAGGCCGAGATGTCGGGGTGACCGGTGCAGGCGTAACGCACGCGCTCTTCATCGGAGAAGCCGAGCGCGGCGATGCTGTCGGTGAAGCCGAGGGGATAGGAATCCCAACTGGCAAAGTCGATATCTTCGGAGACCTTGTAATGATCGAAGTCGGGAAAGGCGCCCATGTAGTTGTGCGTGATGAAGCGGCCCGGTGAATGCGCGCGAATGATCGCGGCATGAAGGGCGTTGTAGGAGGCCACCTGGTCGGAACTGAAGCGATAGAAGTCGAGCACATGGGAGGGATTGAGTTCGGTGACCGCCGCCATGGGCAGGTCGATTTCGGCGAAGCTGCGGACCTCCATGCTCCAGAAGCGGTTGCCCCAGGCCTCGTTCAGTGCTGCCGGCGTTCCATAGCGCTTCTGCAGCCACTCGCGGAACGCGACGGCTGCGGCGGGTGAGTAGGAGCGCACGGTGTCGTGGCACCCGTACTCGTTGTCGGTCTGCCAGCCTGCAAGCGCCTCGTGCCCGCCATAGCGGCTGGCCACCGCCTCGACGATGCGGCGTGTCTCGGCGCGGTAGACGGGACTGGAGAAGCAGTAGTGGCGCCTGGAACCGAATCGCCTCGGGCGGCCGTGCCGGTCATGCGGAAGGATCTCGGGGTTTTTGTCCACAAGCCATTTGGGCGGGGTTGCGGTGGGCGTGCCGAGCACAACCCGCAGGCCCGCGCTGCCCAGGGTGTCGATGGCGCGGTCAAGCCAGTCCCACTCGAACCTGCCGGGTTCCGGCTCGATCGCGCTCCAGGCGAATTCACCAATCCTGACATGGCTGAGCCCCAATGCGGCCATGCGGCGGGCATCATCCTGCCAGAGATCCGGGGACCATTGTTCCGGGTAATAGCAAACGCCCAGCATGAACTATCCTTCACTGTCAAAACGCCGCAATCTCGCCCATCCGATGGATGAGTGACAATGGCTGCTAGCCTAATAAATGGATCGATGAAAATATACGGCGCAGGACTGGCGGCTCCACCGTTTGCCGCGCCATGGATGCAAGATGAACGACAGGCCTTCCCATCCGCATAACGAACCCGATCCCTGGGAGCAGGTGCCGCAACGCGCCCAGCGACCGTGGTGGTTCTGGCTGGCCACCGGCTTCGGCGGCATGGTGCTGTTCCTCTCGGCCTGTTTCGTGGCGCTGTATTACGCCTATGCGCCATCGCTCTCGATCACGGCCGACCGGCTCGGCGAACTCAACCGCACACCTTCGATCACGCTGACCGACGAGGCCGGGCAGATCTTTGCCACGCGAGGGGCGGCTTTCGGCTACCGCGTGCGGGTTGAGGAAATGCCGAAATACCTGCCGCTTGCCTTCATCTCGACCGAAGACAGGCGCTTCTATTCCCACAACGGCATCGACTATCGCGGGCTGATCCGCGCCTTTGTCACGAACTGGGCGGCGGGTGGCGTTGTGCAGGGTGGCTCGACCATCACGCAGCAGCTTGCCAAGAACACGTTCCTGACGCCCGAGCGCACCTGGCGACGAAAGCTCGAGGAGATGTTCCTGTCGTTCTGGCTGGAACGCCACTATTCCAAGGACGAGATCCTGACGCTGTACCTGAACCGCATCTATCTTGGGTCGGGCGCCTATGGCGTGGACGCTGCGGCGCGGGAGTATTTCGACAAGTCGATCAAGGACGTCTCGCTGGCCGAGGCCGCGATGCTGGCCGCGCTGACACGCGCGCCGTCGCGCTATTCGCCCGATGCCAACCTGAAGCTTGCGCAGGAGCGCGCGGCACTGGTGCTCGACCTGATGGTCGAGGAAGGCCACATCACCGAGAGCGAGGCACGCAAGGCCCGCGCCAACCCGGCCAAGCCCGTCATCAAGCCCGAGCTTGAGAGCGCCAATTATTTCGCCGACTACGTGATGGAGCAGCTCAAGGCCCTGAACATCACGCCGAACAAGGACCTGATCGTCCGCACGACGATCGATATCCGCCTGCAGGGCACGGCGCAGAAGGCCCTGCAGAAGGTGCTCGACGGCGATGGCGCGAAGCGCAATGTCACGCAGGGTGCGCTCGTGGCGATGGAGCCGTCGGGTGCGGTGCGCAGCCTTGTGGGCGGCAAGGATTATACAGCCTCGCCCTTCAACCGCGCCTATCAGTCGAAGCGCCAGCCGGGTTCCTCATTCAAGCCGTTCGTGTTCCTGGCCGCCCTCGAAGCCGGCCTGACGCCCGATGACGTGCGCGAGGATGCTCCCTACGAGGTCAATGGCTGGAGCCCGGAAAACTATGACGGGCAGTATCTTGGCCCCATCACGCTGCGCGAGGCGCTGTCGAAGTCCATCAACACGGTCGCCATCCGCATCGCGGACGAGGTCGGACGGCGCAAGGTGATCGCGGTGGCGCAGCGGCTTGGCATCTCCTCGCCGCTCGAGCCAAACCGGTCGCTGCCCCTCGGCACGTCGGAAGTCACGCTGTTCGAAATGACGCGGGCCTTCGCGGCCTTCGCAAACAATGGCAACCGGGTCGAGCCATTTGCCATCGTCGAGGTGAAGACGTCGGATGGCACGGTGCTCTACCAGCACCGGGACCGTCCACCCATCCTGGTCATGAACCGCTCGACGCTCGAGGAGATGAACCAGATGATGTACGAGGTGGTGCAGACGGGAACGGGCCAGCGCGCCGACCTGTCGCCGCGCCAGGTGGCCGCCAAGACCGGCACCAGCCAGAACTGGCGTGACGCGTGGTTCGTCGGCTACTCAGCCGACTTTGTCGGCGGCGTCTGGCTTGGCAACGACGACAACTCGCCCATGTCGCGCGTTGTCGGCGGCAGCCTGCCCGCTTCGATCTGGAAGACCTACATGGTCGATGCGCACAGGCGTATCGCGGTGCATGCCCTGCCCGGCATCTATGATTATGGCACGGGTCCCGGCGACTACTATGCCGTCGGCCCCGGCGAAGACGATCCGTGGGTGGACCGCGGCGACGAAGGTCCAAGACCGCGCCCGGATGACGACAAGGGCATCATCGAGGATTTCTTCGACAGCCTGTTTGGCGGGGACGAAGAGCCGCCGCCGCCCCCAGCGCCTGCGCCGCGAGGCACGCCTCCGGGCTTCGGTCCACGCCACCAGAGCAGCAATGATGGCGCGCCAGGCGCGCGGGGAGAGCCTCTCGCCGATGCGGGTGAACAACCAGCCACGCGACCGAGCGAGGCTGAAAGCGAGGCGTCCGTCATCCCCTGACGCTGATGTAGCCCTGGTCCTCCTGATTTTGGCTTGCCGGCCGAGTTGTGCTAGTCAGGCGCTCTTCTGCACCGAAAGGCTTGCGTGCAGTTTGCAGCGACAAGGGGAGCGCGGAACGGCTTGGGTTTCATCATTCGGCTTCTGATTGCGGTTGTGGCTGGCGTCGGGCTGGGGCTCGGATCTGCCTATTATGTGCTTGTGCACGGAACGGGACAGCAGGACGTGGTCATCAACGGGCCGTGGCGCTCGAACCTGTCGGCGGGTGGCGTCGATGCGGACATGTACACGCGGGCAACCGTCGCCCTTTTTGGCCTGCTTGCACTGAACAAGTCAGAGACGATCTATTACACGGCACGGGAAGACAGCGCGGGCGAGGCCTTTGATCCTTCCTGCAGCTATCGCATCGAGGGCCGGGATCCGGATGCGCGCTGGTGGAGCTTCACCGCCTATGGCCGCGACAGCTTCCTCATCCCCAATCCGCAAAAGCGCTATGCCATCGGCAAGACGAATGTCGTGCGGGGGACCGATGGCAGTTTTGTCATCCGCCTGTCGCGGACAGCGGAGGACGGAAACTGGATCGCGACGTCGGCCGACGGTTTTGACGTGAGCCTCAGGCTCTACAATCCGGGACCCAGCGTGATCGCCAGTCCGTCAACCGTTGAACTGCCCAGGATCGTGAAGGAAACCTGCGAATGATGCGCTTTGTTTCCTGGATCGCATTCACCCTCGTCCTGGCCGCCGTTACGCACGTGATCGCCGTGAGCCAGCTTCCGACGTTCATCATGGGACGCGTCATGGCCGCCATTGGCAGCGGGGGAGGCGGCAACATCACTTTCAGCGACCGGCCGGACGAGACGGCGCGGCGCGTCGTGCGGCCAAGCCCTGACCTTCTTTATTCCGTATGCATCTATGACGTGTCGAAGAACCCGCTCAAGATCACGACGGGCGCGCCGCAAGGCACGTATTGGTCGGTTTCCCTGTTTGCCGACAACACGGACAATTTCTTTGTCTTCAACGACACCCAGGCGCAGGGCAAATCCGCCACGATCCTGCTGATTGGCCAGGGACAGCAGATCCCGCCCCAGGATGGCTCGACGACCGTGATCAGTGCGCCGAGCAGCAAGGGGCTGGTCCTTTTCCGCACTCTCATCAACGATGATGCACGACTGGCCGAAATTGACGCGCAGCGCCGGGAAGCGCGCTGCGAGGTGATCCTGCCCAATGAGGTCCAGTAGGAGGTCCAGTAGAATGATCCGCTCTGCCCTGCTTGCCTTTGGCCTGGTGGCCTCGGGTTTCCTTTCATTGACGGCGCCTGCCGATGCCGCGGCACCAAAGCCAAAGGCGCCCGTCAAGGTCACGTTCGTGACAGACTGGAAGGCGCAGGCTGAACATGGCGGGTTCTATCAGGCACTGGCTGAGGGGACCTACGCGAAGGCCGGGCTCGACGTGACCATCAAGCAAGGTGGCCCGTCCGTGAACACGCCGCAACTGATCGCCGCGGGTGCGGTCGAATTCGCGATGGGTTCGAACCATTTCCAGCCGCTCAACCTGGCAGCCGCCGGTGCCGATGCTGTTGCGGTGGCTGCGATCTTCCAGAAAGACCCGCAGGTGCTGATCACGCATCCCCGGGCCGACATCAAGACGATCGCCGACATCAAGGGCAAGCCGGTGATGATCTCGGATGCGACGGTCTCGACGTGGTGGACGTGGACGCGGTCGCGCTACGGGTTCGAGGACCGGCAGATCCGCAAATATACGTTCAATCTTGCTCCGTTCCTTGCGGACAAGAAGGCGATCCAGCAAGGCTATGTGACATCCGAGCCCTACACGATCGAGACCGAAGGCAAGATCAAGCCGCAGGTGTTCCTGCTCGCGGACTATGGCTATCCGGGCTATGCGAACTTCATCCTGGCGCGCGGGAAGGATGTGCGTGAGCGGCCGAAGGTCGTGCAGGCCTTTGTCGAGGCCAGCATCGATGGCTGGAAAAGCTATCTGAACGGGAACGCAAGCAAGGCCAATGCTCTTATCCGCAAGGACAATCCCGACATGACGGACGCGATCATCGCGCAGGCGATCCTGCAGATGCGCGATCGCGGCATGGTCGAGGGTGGCGACGCGGCGAAGCTTGGCATCGGTGCGATGACGGACGAGCGGCTGAAGGAATTCTTCGACATCATGTCGGCCAACAAGGTGTTCGACGCCAAGCTCGACTATCGCAAGGCCTTCGACACGCGCTTCGTGAACAAGCGGCGCGGGCTTGTGGCCCCGGCCGGCGACAAGGCGCCGGACGGCAAGCCGAAGCCCGGCAAGACCTGAAGCGCGGCACCCACCCTTGCTCTCGTTCCAGTCGGTCGGAAAATCCTTTGCCAGCGGG
>JBILGJ010000093.1:0-8554 GCA_044351125.1 Micropepsaceae bacterium | reverse complement strand
TTGATGCCGAGCGACTTCAGCTTCCTGTGCAGGGCCGAGCGTTCCATGCCGATGAAGGCGGCCGTTCGCGAGATATTGCCGCCGAAACGGTTGATCTGCGCCAGCAGGTACTCCTTCTCGAACATCTCGCGCGCATCGCGCAGCGGCAGCGCGATGATGCGCTCGCTCCCGGCCCCCTGGCTGACGGCGGGCGTAGAGTTGCCGACATCCGACGGCAGCAGGTCCGCCCCGATCACGCCGTCAGGCGCATCGGCCGCGAGGATCATGAGCCGCTCGATATTGTTGCGCAGCTGCCTGACATTGCCCGGCCACGAATGTGCCTGCAGCGCCGCCATGGCATCCTCACCGATCTTCTTGGATTGCAGCCCCGTCGACTGCGAAATGCGCTGCATGAAATGCTCGACCAGCAGCGGGATGTCCTCGCGTCGCTCGGCAAGCGACGGCACGCGCACGCTGACCACATTCAGCCGGTGATACAGGTCCTCGCGCAAGCGACCGTCCTGGATCTCGGTCCGCGGATCCGCCGAGCATGACGAAATCACGCGCACGTCGACCTGCACCTTCTGCGAGCCGCCGACGCGCTGGAAATTCTGCTCCACGAGCACGCGCAGGATCTTGCCCTGCGTCTCGAGCGGCATGTCCGGCGCTTCGTCAAGGAAAAGCGTTCCGCCATGTGCCTGCTCGAACAGGCCGACCTTGCGCCCGCCCTCGTTTGCACCCTCGACACCAAATAGCTCGATCTCCATGCGCTCCGGTGCGATCGAGGCGCAGTTGATGGCAATGAACGGATTGCGCTGCCGGCGCGACTTGGCATGGATCAGGCGCGCCACGATCTCCTTGCCCGTGCCTGGCGAGCCCACGATCAGGATGCGGCTGTTCGTTGGCGCGATCTTCTCGATGTTCTGCCGAAGTTGGCTGATGGGATGGCTTTGCCCGACCAGGTCGAAATCATCCCACAGGCGCTCCTTCAGGTCTTCGTTCTCCCGCCGCAGGCGCTGGGCTTCCAGCGCGCGCTCGACAGTCAGCAGGATACGGTCGGCCTTGAACGGCTTCTCGACGAAATCATAGGCGCCCTTGCGAATGGCCGTGACAGCGGTCTCGATGTTGCCATGGCCTGAAATCACAAGAACCGGCAGGTCCGGATAGTCCTTCTTGATTTCGTCCAGCACCTGAAGCCCGTCCAGCCGGCTGCCCTGCAGCCAGATGTCAAGGATCACGAGTGCAGGACGCCGCGCCCGGATCTCGCGCAGGGCGCTGTCGCTGTCCCCGGCTGTGCGCGTGTGATAGCCCTCGTCCGACAGGATCCCCGACACCAGTTCCCGGATGTCCGCCTCGTCGTCGACGATCAGCACATCAAGGGCCTGCAAATTCGCTGGTTTGCTCATTGTTATTCACCCGCAAGTTTCAGCGCGCCGACAGCGCGTGGAAATGAAAGCCTTACCAGTGCACCGCTGTCACGCGGCGCGCCGGTTTCATCCGTTTTGGGAGCATCCTCAAGGGACAAGGCTCCCTTGTGGTCCTCCATGATCTTTTTCACGATCGCAAGCCCGAGCCCTGTACCCTTGACCCGTTTGGTCACGTAGGGCTCGGTCAGGCGGTTCCGGTCCTCTTTTGGCAGGCCCGGCCCGTTGTCCGCGACGTCAACAGAAACGCGTCCGGCCTCTTCCACGATCCGCACTTCGATGCGGCCGCCATCCGCCAGTTGCCCCTCGTCGCCATCGATGCCAAAGCGCGCACGCACCGCTTCCCCGGCATTCTTGAGCACATTGGTCAGGGCCTGGCTGACCAGACGCCCGTCGCAGTCCACCAGCACGGCCGTGTCGGGGATCAGCATCGCATAGGTGATCTGCGGGTTGGCCACACGCTGCAGAAAGACCGAGTGCTTGATCAGTTCGCACATGTCCTCCTCGCCCATCACAGGCTGCGGCATGCGGGCGAACGACGAGAACTCGTCCACCATCCGCCCGATGTCACCCACCTGGCGAATGATCGTCTGCGTGCACTGCTCGAAGATCTCCGGATCGGTCGAGATTTCCTTCTTGTACTTCCGGCGCAGGCGCTCGGCCGACAGCTGGATCGGCGTCAGCGGGTTCTTGATCTCATGTGCAATGCGGCGCGCCACGTCGGCCCACGCCGAGGTACGCTGGGCCGAAATAAGGTCAGTGATGTCGTCAAATGTCACGACATAGCCGGCCTCTTCCTCGCCCGACCGCTCGCGGGTGACCGTCACATTCAGGTTCCGCGTCTTGCCATCGCGCATGACATCCACATGCGCCTGTACGCGGGCCTCGCTGCTGCCCATGGCCTGCTGGATCAGTTCGCTGATCTCGGGCACCACCGTGCCAAGGTCAGCCCCAAACAGCGCCTCGCGCGAGGTGCTGAGCAGCGTCAGGGCGGACCGGTTGAACACATCGGCGCGCCCCTGCCCGTCCAGGCCCACCACGCCGGCAGATACGCCCGACAGCACCGCCTCGGTGAACCGTGTTCTGTTTTCCGCTTGCCGGTGGGAATCTATCAGCTCGTTGCGCTGGCTTTGCAGCTGGCTCGTCATGCGATTGAAGGCGCGGCCCAGAGAGGCCAGCTCGTCGTCATCGTCGGCCAGCGCAACCCGCGCGCTGAGGTCGCCCTCGGACACGCGCTCCGACGCATTGATCAGCCGGCCGATCGGCATGACGATGCGGTTGGCGGTGCCCAGTCCGATCCAGATCGCGATGAACAGCAGCACGCAGGCAACGATGCCGTACATCATGATGAAGGTCAGCTGGACATCGTCGCGCTCCTGCTCGAGGCGCTTGTAGTTGGTCACCACCTGCTCGGTGTTGCGCTGGTACTCCAGGATCTGCGGGTTGACGCCCCGGGAAATGACCAGGAACAGCTGCTTGTCGGGACCCAGGCTCAGGTCCAGCTGCGCAATACCCCTGACCTGGGCCTTCTCGACATCGGTGTCGATGTAAATGTCGGTGCGGGCGCGGCTGATCTCGTCGATGGTTGGCGGATCAATCCCGCCCGAGCCAAGGGCGCCCGAGGCGCTGGTGAGCTCGGTGATCGTTGGCTGGAAGCTGGAACCGGAAACTTCATAGACCTTCACGTCGGCGCCAAGCCGTGCCGAAAGGGCCTCGACATACTTGCCGAACTGCCCTGTCACCACATCGATGGGCGTCAGCACATTAAGGTTCGTCGCACCGTACAGAACCTCGTTGCGAAGCTTGCCGTTGTACTCGTCGACATAGGCGTTGGTCACGGCCAGCGAGTTGTCGACCACCGACTTCACGCCGCTGCTGAACCACGCCTCCATGGCAAGGTTGATCGTGATGGCCGCGGCCCCCGCCGTCATGATCACTGGTACAACGGCGATCAGGCTGAAGATCGTCACAAGCCGCCCATGCAGCCGCGCAGCCGCGTATCCAGATCGCCGCGCCTGCCACAGCTGAACCAGTCGCCCCACGACAAGCGCCGCCAGCGCAAAGAACAGGAACGCCAGCAACAGGGTCAGGTAGACTCGGACATCCTGCGTGGGTTCGATCGAGGTCGAGCCCGTCAGCACAAGATAGGTGAACACCACTGCCAACCCCGACAGTGCCAGCAGCGCATAGGTCAGCCACGACGTGCGGACCACCCAGAACAGGTTCCGCTGCAGCCAGTCATACTGATGCTCTGGTTTGCCCGATGGGGACATTTTGGGTGTCCAGGCCATTCCGATGAGTGAAACGTGTCGTCTATGTCACGCAGACAATCTGCAACAACTGGGTGGCTTTCTTGTGCCAATGTACCAATTTGACGACAGTGTTGCAGACTTCCGTTGCGCGATTACATCACTTCACCCGCGCTGCACCTGAATGTCAAGGCTCCGTATTTTTGATCGGAGCGTATGTCTGTTTACCCCTAATATCTCGGCGGCTTTGATCTGGTTCCCCCTGGTAACCGCAAGACACTTCACGATCAGGGGGCGTTCCACCTCCCTCAAGACCCGGTCGTGCAACCCAGGGTCGGGCAATTGCCCGCCCAGCTTGGCAAAGTGCTCGCTCAGGTAGGTTTCCACAAAGCCCGCAAGGGTTACGTCCGCGTCCCCCGGACGCTTCGGCGGGGGCGCCGGCTTCGGCTCATGAAGGACCCCTGCGACCATCTGGCTCGTGATCACTGGCTCTGCGTGGATCGCGAGCAAGCGCTGGATGAGGTTCTCCAGTTCCCTCACATTCCCCGGCCAGGCATGCCGGCGCAGCATCTCAAGCGCCTCCGGATCGATCGAGCGCAGCGGCTGCCCCTGTCGCTCTGCCTCAAGGAAGAAATGCTGCACGAGTTCGGCAACGTCCTCCGGGCGTTCGCGCAACGGCGGCATGCGCACGGGCACGACATTGAGCCTGAAGAACAGGTCTTCGCGGAAAGCCCCCTGCTCGATGAGCTTGCGCAGATCCCTGTGGGTCGAGGCGATGATGCGGACCGGATTTTTTCCCGGCGTCGCCGGCAGCCGCATGTCGAGGTCCTGAAGCAGGCGGACCATGCGCGTCTGCACATCGGCAGGCCAGTCGCCGATTTCGTCGAGGAACAGGGTGCCGCCCTCGGCCTGGCGCACGAGGTCTCGCGCGGCCGTATCGGATTCCAGCGTGGTGGCGCCAGCCGCCACGAAGGGTCTGCCCGCCCGCGTGCCGAAATCATGCAGCACGCGCGCGACCAGTTCCTTGCCTGTGCCGGACTCTCCCGAGATCAGCACGGTCAGGTCAGACTGCGTGAGGCGCGCAATCACCCGGTAGATCTCCTGCATCACCGCCGAGCGGCCGACAATGGGAAGCTCGGTCCCGGCCGCCGGCCGTCCGTCCGCGCGCAGCGGCTTGCGTGCCTGCATCGCGCGGCGAACCGTGTTCACCATCTCGTTGAGGTCGAACGGCTTTGGAAAATACTCGAAAGCGCCGCATTCGGTCGCGTTGATCGCCGTCATCAGCGTATTCTGCGCGCTCATGACGATGACAGGCAGATCCGGGCGCTGCTTCTTCAGCTTGGGCAGCAGGTCAAAGGCATTCTCGTCAGGCATGACGACGTCGGTAATGACGATGTCCCCCTCGCCCGCCGAAGCCCAGCGCCACAGTGTCGCCGCATTGCCGGTCGTGCGTACGAGGAAGCCGGCCCGCATCAGCGCATGGTTCAGCACCGTCCGGATGGAGGCATCATCATCGGCAACAATGACTGTACCGTGGTTCATGGTCTCTTCTCCTGAACGGATCTGTACATCGGAAGGCGGCAGCGAAAGATCGTGCGGCGGGTCTCGGACTCGCATTCGATGGTGCCGCCATGGTCACCAACGATCTTCGAGACAATGGCAAGGCCCAAGCCCTGCCCTTTTGGCTTGCTCGTTACAAAAGGCTCGAACAGCGACTGTCGCACCCCTTCCGGAATGCCCGGCCCGTTATCCTTGACCGAAATCTCGAGGGGCAGCGACGTGCGTGCGCGTCTCTCGCCGACAGCCAGGTGGACGCCGGCGCGATACGACGTCTGCAGAACGATCTCGCCGTCGGTCTGTCCGGCAAGCGCATCGGCTGCGTTCTTGACCAGGTTCAGAAATACCTGGATGAGCCTGTCACGGTCTCCTGCGACAGGGGGCAGCGAAGGGTCGTACACTTCGACAAAATGCAGCGACTTCGCAAAGCTCGACAGCCCCAGCCGCTTCACATGGTCCAGAACCTCGTGAATGTTGACCGGTTGCGCATCCAGCTGCCGCTGATCCGTGAAGATCTCGGTGCGATCGACGAGATTGCGGATGCGCTCTGTCTCCTCACAGATCAGCCGTGTCAGCGACCGGTCTGCTTCCGAGGCATTCTGCTCGATCAGCTGTGCCGCGCCCTTGATGCCGGCCAGCGGGTTCTTGATTTCGTGCGCGAGTATCGCGGCCATGCTGGCAACCGAGTTGCCCAGCGACTTCTGTGTCATGTGGCGATCGATCTTCATCGCGATCGAGCGTTCCTGCAGCACGACAAGCACCGCATCGGGCACGTCTGTCACCGGCGTGACCGTTGCATCCACCATGCGCTCGCCCAGACGTGGCAGAATGATCGATATGCCATAAACGCTGGAAGGCATGCCGCGCGTCTGCGCCTGCTCGACCAGCTGAAGCAGCGGGCTGTCGGGAACCAGAAACCTGCCCAGGGGCTGTCGCTTGAGCATCGCGGCGCTTGTGTCGAAGAATTGCTCCGCCGCAGGATTGGCAAATGCCACGCGCGAGTCACTACCAATGCACACGATCGGGTGTGGCAGCGAGCTCAGCAGCGCCTCGTGGAACATGGCCCCGCCGTTCGGCATCGCTGTGTCGGAGACGCTCATGCGGCCTCCGCAAGCGGCAAACCTGCCGCCAGCTGGACAAGCAGGGGCTCTGCATCCTCACTCCGCACGAGCATGTCCCTGTTGCCACGCGAAAGGCCCAATTGCTCGGCATACCAGCCCAGATGCTTGCGCACGACCCGTCGCCCGAGGTCCCGGCCGTAATGCGACTGACTGTGCCTGTACTGGGCAAGGACAACAGACCACGCTGCGTCGACACCCGGATCCTCACGCACAGCCTTGCCGTCGACCGCATCCTGCATCTGCATCAGCCGCCACGGCGCACCAAAGGCACCACGTCCCACAAGCACGCCGTCAGCACCAGTCACATCGAGGATGGTCCGCGCATCGGCGGGCGAGCGGACATCGCCATTCGCGAAGACGGGAATGCTTACCGCCCGCTTCACATCGGCGATCCTGTCCCAGTTCGCCGAACCCTCATAGAACTGGCAACGCGTGCGACCATGGACACTCACGGCCTGCACGCCAGACAGTTCAAGGCTGCGCGCAAGGCTGGGCGCCGTAATCGAGCCATCATCCCACCCAAGGCGCATCTTCACAGTTACAGGCACGCCGACGGCCCTGACGACCGATGCAGCAATGTCGATCGCGAGGTCCGGTTCCCGCATCAACGCTGAACCACAAAGCCCGCCCACCACCTTCTTCGCAGGACAGCCCATGTTGATGTCGATCAGGCTGGCCCCCTCGCCCTCCGCGATGCGCGCCGCCTCGATCATGCTGTCAACGTCGCGGCCAGCCAGCTGTATGCCGAAGGGGTCGATGTCCGTATCGGCCTTGAGGCGAAGGACGGCAGTCCTGCGGTCCCGGAGCAGTTCGCGACTTGCCACCATTTCCGAAAAGACGAAGGTCGGGCCAAACCGGCGCACGGCCGCGCGGAAGGGGGCGTCCGTGACCCCCGCCATGGGCGCCAGGACAACCTTGGGCGTCAGGCCGTGGATCTCCATTATGCCCATTAATTATGCACTTCGAAAATGCCCAACAATAAGTCAGGCTAGCGTGCAGGCTCCGCGTCTGGCAAGCAGTTTTTGTAGAACCCGGGAATCGCAAGCCAGAGCCGATGCCAACCCGCCACAACAGCATCGCGATCATCGTTGCCGCCGGCCAGGGCGTGCGCGCTGGAGACGGATTGCCCAAGCAGTACAGGGCGATAGGTGGCAAGCCAGTGCTGCGCTGGTCAGTCGAGACCGCGCTGGCCCACCCCGACATTGACGCCGTCCAGGTCGTCATCGCGCCCGACCACGCAACTCTCTGCGCCGAAGCGCTCGCCGGCCTCGACCTCCTCCCCCCGGTCGATGGCGGCAGCACGCGACAAGAGTCGGTTCACCGGGCCCTGCGCGCCGTGGCCATCCACCAACCGCGCAAGGTTCTGATCCATGATGCCGCAAGGCCCTTCGTTTCACCGCAGATCATCTCCGGCGTCTGCGCCACGCTGGATGAGCATGACGCAGCGATACCGGCCATCCCGGTGCCAGACACTCTCAAGCTTGTCGAGCAGGGCCGCATAACGCGCACGCTGCCGCGCGATGGCGTATTCAGCGCTCAGACACCCCAGGGGTTTCGTTTCGAGGCCATCCTTTCGGCTCACGAGGCCGCAGCCGGGAGGGAATTTACCGATGATGCAGCCATTGCTGAAAGTGCAGGCCTGTCGGTGGTAACGGTCACCGGCAGCCGCATGAACTTCAAGCTTACCACGCAGGAGGACTTCGTGACCGCCGAGATGCTCCTGTCTGCGCGCGCCAGTCCCCGCACCGGATCCGGCTTTGACGTCCACCGCTTCTGCGCAGGCGATCATGTCTGGCTATGTGGCGTGCGCGTGCCTCATGACCATGGGCTCGAGGGGCACTCGGACGCGGATGTCGGCCTGCACGCGCTGACCGATGCAATCCTGGGCGCCGCCGCCCTCGGCGATATCGGGCAGCATTTCCCGCCAACCGATCCCCGATGGAAAGGGGCGGCGTCGCACCTCTTCCTGTCCCACGCCGCAAGCGTTTTGCGCGCCCGTGGCGGCGAGATCAGCAATGTTGACGTAACCATCATTTGCGAGCGCCCCAAGGTATCTCCGCATCGAGAGGTCATGGCGCGCCGCATCGCCGAGATCCTCGCGATCGACATCGGCCGCGTCAGCGTCAAGGCAACCACGACCGAGGGCCTCGGTTTCACGGGACGCCGCGAAGGCATAGCGGCACAGGCAACAGCGACGGTACTCCTGCCATGATCACCCCCATGA
>JBILGJ010000092.1:0-8567 GCA_044351125.1 Micropepsaceae bacterium | reverse complement strand
GCAGGCGGCCTGGCCGCGCGTACTCCGGAACTTGCCCGACGGCATGAGCTTCCGCGAGCGCGCGACCGGTGCCCGCCGCCGCACGCTGATGGTTCTCGCAGGCGGCGAGTTGCTGATCGATGGCGTGCGCGAGGAGCTCTTCTATCCCGTCCTCGAGGGCATCAGGGCCCGCTGGGGCGAACGCGCGCCTTACATATCGGTCCAGACAACAGGCGACGTGCTGACACCGCAGCTGATCGGCGAGATGCTGGAGCGTGGCGTGCGCACGATCGCCATCGCTTCGATCGACGACCACCATGTCGGCCTGGAAGGCGAGAAGCGCTATGCCTTCATGGAAAAAATAAGGGACATGATGAAACCCTTCGGCGCGACCGAAATCGACCTCGGCGGCGCGCGCGATCCACGGCTGAAGTCTGCCGCGCCCTCGACCGCTCGCACCGACGCAGGCCGGGGCCCCTTCTTCGTATTCTTCGGCGCGCAGCCCGATCTCTGGATCGGCGAACTCTGGCCCCGCGGCCGCGCGTGGGCCAACGGCCTGTCGAACGCCGGCTACGAGACGAACTTTTGCGCCCGATGGAGCGGCGGCAAGAACTTCCTGAACTATGGCGAGCAGGGCTCGGAGGTGGCGATAGAGCCTGACGGCTCGGTCTATCCCTGCTGCCTGAAGACAAAGGCTCCGCTCGGCAGCCTCGCCGAGGAGCGCCTCACCGACATCCTCGATAGCCTGAAGGGACACCCCGCCTTCGAAGCCATCAACCGCGGCGACCCCGAAGCGATGGGCGAGGCATCCGGCTGGACCCGCGACGCCTTCAAAAAGGCCTCGGCGAAGCGCGACCCCAGAGGGCGCGAACTTGCAAATGTCTGCCTCGGTTGCGACGCCTTCTTCGAGACGCACCTCAAGGCCGAACTCGAAGCCCTCCGCGCGAGGCGACTGGCCCGCGAAGGCTAATTACGGTGACAGGGCACGCGATTGCAGCCAAAGCGCGCAGCGCTTATCGGATATCGCCTGCAACGATTCTGTTGAAAACACAGGATCGAACAAGATTTCAAGAATGTATCGCCGACCGTTCATCATCGATCATGGCGTCGCCGGGATCAAAAGTCTCGCGCGGCTGAAGACCTTCTTCGCTTCGTCTCGCAGTTACCTGCGCAACAAGGAGTTCCTCCATGAAACATATCCGTCTGCTTTCGGCGATGGTCGCAATGATGCTGGTGGCGCCTGCCCACGCGGACCCGTCGGGAACGATACACGAGTTGCCGACCATCGAAGTCAGCTACTCGGACATCAATCTCGCCACGACCCAGGGCGCCGAGGTCATGCTGCGGCGGATCGTTTTCGCGGCAAAGAGGGTCTGCGGCGACCGCTCGGGCATACGCGAGATCACTGAACGTCAGGAAGTGCGCGTCTGTGTGCGGGTTGCCTCGGCAACTGCGCTGGAAAAGATCAAGGCCCCCCAGCTGGCGGCTCTCCTGGACGGCAGTGCCGGGAAAAGCCTGGACGAAGCCCTCGACCGTTTCCGCTAGACGTGGCGGGGGTGGGCCGTCAGATTGATTGCACTGTCACCGTAATCAGGAGGCACCCATGACCACCCCCCTCGATCACCTGGCCCAGCTCATCACTGCCGCCCGCCGCATCGTGGTCTTCACGGGCGCCGGCATATCGACCGAGTCCGGGATCCCCGATTTCCGAAGCCCGAACGGCATCTGGAGCCGGCAGCGCATCATCTACTTCGACGAGTTCGTCCGCTCGCGCGAGGCGCGCATCGAAGCCTGGACCCGGCTCCTCGACGGGCGCCCGCGGCTGATGGGCGCCACACCCAACGCCGGCCACCGCGCCATCGCGAGGCTTGCGGAAGAGGGGCGGGTGACCGAGGTCATCACCCAGAACATCGACGGCCTGCACCAGGCCTCGGGCGTGCCCCATGACCGCGTGATCGAGATCCACGGCAACGCGACCTTCGCCAAGTGCCTCGCCTGTGCCACCCGCCACGAGTTCGATGAAATCGAACCGGCGTTCCGCGCAACGGGCGAACCGCCCACCTGCCGGTCCTGCGGGGGGATCGTGAAGTCGGCGACCATCTCCTTCGGCCAGGCCATGCCCGAGGAGGAGATGGCCCGCGCCGCCGCCGCCGCGCGTGCCTGCGACCTGTTCCTGGCGATCGGGTCCTCGCTCGTGGTCTACCCGGCGGCCGGCCTGCCCATGGCAGCAAAACGCAGCGGTGCGAAACTCGTGATCCTCAACCGCGACCCCACCGAGCTCGACGACCACGCCGACCTGGTCCTGAACGCGGAAATCGGGCCCACATTGGGCCGGATCGTGGGAGTAAATTAACCGGGCTTTGCGACACTCGGCTCCTCGTGCTACTCCCCTTTTCGACGTTTGTTAACCCAAGGAAGAATGGCCTATGGCTTCGCTTTTGACGCTGAACAAGGAAGAAGAGAACAAGCCGGCGGAGCCCACGCCCTTCACGGCCATTCCCCAGGCGCTGTTCAAGTCGCGCACCGTCCTCATCTTTGGCGAGGTCGACATGAAGATGGCCGAGCGGGTGACCGCGAACCTTCTGGCGCTTGCCGCCGACGACCCGAACAAGGACATCAAGGTCATCCTGCACTCGCCGGGCGGCCACGTGGAATCCGGTGACACGATCCATGACATGATCAAGGCCCTGCGCCCGCGCATCAAGATGATCGGCACGGGCTGGGTCGCCTCGGCCGGCACGCACATCTACCTGGGCGCCGACAAGGCAAACCGCTTCTGCCTGCCGAACACCCGCTTCATGGTCCACCAGCCCGCCGGCGGCATCCGCGGCACGGCCTCCGACATCGAGATCGAGGCCGAGGAGATCCTGAAGATGCAGGAGCGCATCAACCGCACCATCGCCGACGAGACCGGCCAGCCCATCGCCAAGGTCCGCGAGGACACCGACCGGAACTATTGGATGTCGGCCGACGAAGCCAAGTCCTACGGCATCGTGGGCCGCGTGATCGAGCGGATCGACCAGGCGTGACTGAGGCGACGCCGCGCCCTGCGCCCTGGTGGCAGGGCGCTGTCGTCTACCAGATCTACCCGCGCTCGTTCTGCGACGCAGACGGCGATGGCGTCGGCGACCTGAAGGGCATCGCCTCGAAGCTTGACTACATCTCGTCACTGGGCGTCGAGGCCATCTGGCTCTCGCCCATTCATCCGACGCCCAACCGCGACTTCGGCTATGACGTCGCCGACTTCGACGCGATCGCCCCCGAGATGGGCACGCTCGAGACCTTCGATGCCCTGATTGCCGAGGCACACCGCCGCGGCCTGAAGGTGATCATGGACGAGGTGCTCTCGCACACGAGCGACCTGCATCCCTGGTTCCAGGAGAGCCTGAAGTCCCGCGAGGGCGACAAGGCCGACTGGTATGTCTGGGCCGACCCGCGCGAGGACGGAACCCCACCCAACAACTGGCTCAGCGTCTTCGGTGGACCCGCCTGGTCCTATCACCCGGCGCGCCGGCAATTCTACTTCCACAAGTTCCTGAAGCAGCAGCCCAAGCTGAACCTCTACAATCGCGAAGCGCGCAAGGCCGCGCTCGACGTGCTCAGGTTCTGGCTCGACCGCGGCGTCGACGGCTTCCGCCTCGACGTCGCCAATTCCTATCTCCACGACGCGGCGCTGCGCGACAACCCGGCCGTGCCCATGGCCGAGCGTACCGCCCATCACTGGGGTCACGCGCCCAACCTCCAGCGCCGCACGCGCGACTCCAACCTGCCCGAAAACCGCGAAGTGCTCGACGAGATCCGCGCGCTGGTCGATCGATACGGGGACAGGTTCGTCTTCGGCGAGTTCTCGGAAGAGCCCGGGCTGCTCGGTCACTTCGCCGGGCGCGACCATGGCCTGCACACGGGCTATACCTTCACCTTCCTCGAGGATCGCAGCTTCCGCCCGCGCGTCTTTGCCGACCATTACGCATTCCTCGGCGCCATCGACGGCCTGTGGCCCTGCGTGACCATGTCGAACCACGACGTGCCGCGCGCGGTGACGCGCTATGGCCGCACGCTCGAGGCCAACCCAGCGCTGGCCCGCCTTGCCCTGACGCTTCTCATGACGCTGAAGGGCACGGTCCTGCTCTACCAGGGCGAGGAGCTGGGCCTGCCCGATGGCCCCATCGAGCGCCACCAGATCCGCGACCCGGTCGGCGAGCTCTACTTCCCCTTCAGCAAGGGGCGCGACCCCTGCCGCACGCCCATGCCCTGGGTTTCGGGCAAGCCCAATCTCGGCTTCAGCTATGGCGACCCCTGGCTGCCGATGGCGCCCGCCCACGGGGCGCTGGCGGCCGCAGGCCAGGAGCGCGACCAGGCATCGACACTGCATTTCACGCGCAGCCTCGTGACCCTGCGCAGGACCCACCCCGTGCTGCGGATGGGCGACATGCGCATCATCGAGGCCAGCGACCAGGTCCTGGCCTTCGAGCGTGTGTCAGGAACCGCGCGCGCATTGTGCGTCTTCAACCTGTCGCGCGCGCCGGCCGCGACGACGTGCGCCCCTGACGGGCTCGCCCCGATCCTCGAGATCGGCAGCGTGGCGCGGGCAGGGGAGCAGTTGAACCTCGGTCCGCTCTCTGCAATCATTCTGGAGGGCAGGGCAGCAGGGGCTTGAGGGTCATGGCGCAACGGAAGCATGCAGCAGGCTTTGCACTTGCGCTTTCGTGGCTTGCCCTCGTCATGCCCGCCACGGCCGCGCCCGACCGCATCCGCTTCCTCGAGGGGCCCGCGGCCCTTGCGAAGCTGTCCCCGGAACAGCAGGGAGCGCCCGTCCAGGGTTATCTCTCGGCCGGGCAGCGCTCCACCATCGCCGCCGCCGTGCAGCCGCCGCCCGTGGCCGGCACGCAGGCCGCAAAGGCCGAGACCGAACTCTTCCAGTACCTCCAGGGCCTGTCCGCGACCAAGCGCTGGCAGGCAGCACTCGACGACGACGCCACTGTCTATCCGCGCTTCACCGACCAGATCGGCTTTCGCCTCGACCGCGAGACGGTGCCGACCCTCGTAGCCCTGCTGAACCGCGTCGCCGAGGACACGATGGCCATCGCAGCCGAAGCCAAGGCCCGCCATCCACGCCTGCGACCATATCAGGCCGCAAAGCTCGGCCGCGTCTGCGGCTTTGCACAGGCACCGGCACCCGATGCAGCGGCCAGGGGCACGGGCTACCCGTCCGGCCATGCCTCGGTCGCCTGGGGCACCGCGCTCGTCCTCGTCGAGGTCGCCCCTGAGGGAGCGCAGGCCATCATCGGCCGTGCCGTGTCCTTTGGTCAGAGCCGCGTCGTGTGCGGACTTCATTACCCCGCCGACGTCGAGGCCGGCCAGTTCATCGGCAGCGCCGTCCTGGCAAAGGCCTTCGAGGCGCCAGACTTCCGGCGTGACCTCTCCTGCGCGCGGCGCGAGATCGAGGCCATCAGGAACGGGCAGAAGGCCGGCGACCTTCCGGCCTGCACGCCATCCCCCTGATCAAGGTGTCCCCGAAAATGGAAAGGGCCGCCCCGGGTGTTTCCGGCGCGGCCCTTCTCATGAACATTGCGCGTCAGCGCGAAGACGAAAGCCTCAGGCCTCCTTCTTCTTGCCCTTCTTCTTGGGCTCGCCGCCGTCAGTCTCGTCGTCGGCCGTGGCCGACTTCTTGCGCTTGCCTTCGGCCTTCTCCTCGGCTGCTTCGGCTTCCGCCTCGGCTGCCGCGCGAGCCGCGGCGGCTTCCTCGAACATGGCTTCGGCTTCAGCGCGGGCCTGTTCGGCCTCGGTCTTCAGCACGTTCTCGCCACGGGCCTGACGTTCGGCTTCCTCGACCGTGCGCGCGACGTTCAACGTCACGGACACGCGAACTTCCGGATGAAGCTGCACCTTCACCTCGACGAGGCCGAGCATCTTGATCGCCTTGTCCAGGATAACCTGGTCGCGGTTGACCGTGACGCCACCGGCCGTGATCGCGTCCGCGATGTCGCGGGTCGAGACCGAGCCATAGAGCATGCCGGTCTCGCCGGCCTGCCGCAGGATGATGAAGCTCTGCTTGTCGAGCTTGGCCGCGACCGCTTCCGCGTCCTTGCGGGCGGCAAGATTGCGGGCCTCGAGCTGGGCCTTCTCGCCTTCGAACTTCTTGACGTTCTCCTTCGTGGCCCTGAGCGCCTTCTTGCGCGGGAGCAGGAAGTTACGGGCGAACCCGTCCTTCACCTTCACGACGTCGCCCATCTGGCCGAGCTTCTCGACGCGTTCGAGCAGGATGACTTGCATGATCGATCCTCCCCTTACGAAACGACGTAGGGCAGCAGCGCCAGGAAGCGGGCGCGCTTGATGGCTGTCGCCAGTTCGCGCTGCTTCTTGGCCGACACGGCCGTGATGCGGGAGGGAACGATCTTGCCACGCTCCGAGATGTAGCGGGACAAGAGCTTTGCATCCATGTAGTCGATCTTCGGCGCATTGTCGCCCGAGAAGGGGCAGGTCTTGCGACGACGGAAGAACGGACGACGTCCGCCACCACCACCACCGCCACCGCCACCGCCGCCAAAGCCGCCGCGTTCGCCCTGTTCACCAAAACTCATGATACGGCTCCTTCTTCACCGGCATCAAAGCCCTCGTCTTCGCGGCGGCCCCACTTGGCGTCGCGGCGCTCCTTGGCCTGCTTCGCCTGCAGGCCAGCCGACGGGCCTTCCTCCAGCGCATCGACGCGCACCGTCATGTAACGGACGACATCTTCGTTGATCTTCAACTGGCGTTCCATTTCGCCGATCGGGGCCCAGGGGCCATCGATCGCAAGGTGCACATAGTGGCCCTTGCGGTTCTTGTTGATCTTGTAGGCAAGGGAGCGAAGCCCCCAGCTTTCGACCTTGACGACCTTTCCGCCGCCTTGCTCGATGATGCCTTTGGCCTGTTCGGTCAACTGGTCGACCTGGGCCTGCGCGGCATCCTGGCGCGCAATGAACACATGCTCGTAAAACGGCATGGGAGCCTCCATTTGGCAGCGGCGCCCCTGCACGGCCCCCATGGCTGTGCGAGTGGCGATGGTCCTGCCTTGCTGTCGGACGTCTGTCCCAAGGAACCCGAAGGTCCCGCGCTTGGCGGCCGCAGCCGGTTTCAAGAAGGGGCGGACTATACGCATTTGCCTCGCCCCCGCAAGCGGCCTTATGTCCCTTCGAGACCGGTCGGGAACTGACCGCGCCGGGGGTGGGTTACCAGCTAAGTCATTGAATTTGGCTGTTTGCTTGTTACACGAGATACACTTTCGTCAGTGTTTTGGCGGCGGGGCCGGCATCTTCGGGATAGACGGCCCCTGACCACGTGAGAACATATAAGGAACACCGCACTCCCGCACAACAGCCATTGCGTCGCAGGCAGGTCCGCGTCGCTGGGCGGGGAGGGCGGCAGATAGGGCACTGCCCGTTCCGGAGTATGCAATCTGCAACGCCTGCAGCCCTCACCTACGCGCCGGTAACCTTTCGTTAACCGCAACCCCTCATGCAGGACACCACATCAAGAAAGGAAGCAGAATCATGACTGTAAGGACCGCGTTGCTGGGTGCCACAGCCTCACTCCTGTTCGCCGGAAGCGCACTTGCCGACGACCACGCACAGAAGAGCTGGTATGTCAGCCTGGGAGCCGGCGTGAACTGGGTGAATGACGATGCATACCAAAGCTTCGAATCGGGCACGCCCTTCTTCCCGGGAGACGTGTCTTACGACTCAGGCTACATCATCGCAGGCGCAATTGGGCGTGACCTTGGTCAGAGCTGGCGTGTGGAACTCGAAGCGGCCTTCCGCGGCAACGACATCAAGCGCTTCTGCTCAATCTCAGCGCCATGCTTTGCGACTGTTGCAGACGTGTCCGAATTCTCTCAGATGATCAACGTCTTCTTCGACGTGCCTGTGCGCGACCACTGGGAAATATCGGTCGGTGCGGGCGTGGGCGGCAACCTGGTCACGGTTGGCAAGTACATCAGCCAGGACATCGACGACTATGTCTTCGCCGCGCAGCTCATCGCGCAGGCCTCTTACAGCCTGAACGAGCGTACGAAGCTTTTTGCTGATTATCGCCACATGGCGATGGGCGATCCGATGCTCGAGTTCCCGGCGGCGCCGGGCGATGCGCTCGAGCTTGAAAAGACCAACACCTCGCTCATGGTGGGCGTGCGCTACGACCTGCATCGCGATGCCGCCCCGAAGATCGATGAGCCCAAGCCCGAAAAACCCGTGGCCGAAGCCCCCAAGCAGTTCATCGTCTTCTTTGGCTTCAACAAGTCGAACCTGACCGCCGAAGCCGTGCGCGTCGTGGCAGATGCCGCCGAAGCCGCCAAGAAGCACGGTTCCGCAGCGATCTCGATCGTCGGCCACACCGACACCTCGGGTTCGACCGACTACAACATGGCGCTTTCGATGCGCCGCTCCCAGGCCGTCAAGGACAGCCTTGTCGCCCACGGCATCGACGGATCGATGATCTCGACCGGTGGTCGCGGCGAGGCCGAACTGATGGTCTCGACCGGCGACGGCGTGAAAGAACCCCAGAACCGCCGCGCGACGATCGACCTGAAATAACCCCGAACCAGACCGCGCGCT
>JBILGJ010000091.1:0-8633 GCA_044351125.1 Micropepsaceae bacterium | reverse complement strand
GGCCTGCCAGCCTTGCTCTACGACCTCAAGAGCGCGGGCAGTCAGGCCTACATCAAACTGGCGGGCGAACTCATCCAACGCGAAAAGTCTCGTAAGGCAGCATGACACAGGTAAAGAAATCCACGTTCTCGGGACTGGGCCGCGGCCTCTCGGCATTGCTGGGCGAGGTTGAATCCGAGGTGCTCGCAGCGAGCAACGGCCCCGGCGGTCAGCCCGGCAACGTACCCTCGGCGGCGACCCTTCCGGGCGCCCCCGCAGAACAGCGCGCGCCGCGTACGCTCCCCATTGCCTTGCTGCGCCCGAACCCCTTCCAGCCGCGAGAGCATTTCGACCCCGAGGCCCTCGAGGAGCTCGCCGCCTCGGTGCGCGACAAGGGCGTCATCCAGCCCATCATTGTTCGCCCGGTCCCCGGCCAGCCCGACGAGTACCAGATCGTCGCCGGCGAACGCCGCTGGCGCGCCGCGCAGAAGGCCCGCCTGCACGAGGTGCCGGTTGTCATCAAGGCGCTCACCGACGCCGAGGCGCTCGAGGTTGCGCTGATCGAGAACATCCAGCGCGCCGACCTGAACCCGATCGAAGAAGCGCGCGGCTACCGCCAGCTCATCGACCGTTTCAACTACACCCAGGACGCCCTCGGCCAGGTCATCGGCCGATCGCGCAGCCACATCGCCAACACGATCAGGCTCCTTCAGCTGCCGCAGGCGGTTCAGGACTACATCTACGCAGGCAAGCTCTCCGCTGGGCATGCCCGCACGCTCGTCGGCCAGCCTGACCCGGAAGCCATGGCGCAGGAACTCATAACCGGAGGCCTGAATGTCCGCGAGGCGGAAGAGAAGGGTCGCAAGGTCAAGGGCAAGAAGAAGCGCACCATCGGCAAGGATGCCGACACGCGCGCGCTCGAACAATCTCTCACCTCGCAGCTGGGCCTGAACGTCTCGATCGCGTTCCGCGGCGAGAAGGGCGGCGAGCTGAAGGTCGCCTACAAGACGCTCGAGCAGCTCGACGATATCTGCCGCTTGCTCGGCTACAGCAAGTAAGACCTCAGGTCTTCCGCGCAGGCCTCCTGCGGGCGACGTCGATCAGCGCCTGCTGCGCCATCACCGCCTCGGGGAAGCCGGTCGTGCGGGTGCGCGCCTCGGCCTCCGAAAGGATCGCAAGCGCCTGGCGGATCCGCGGCCGGTCCCAGCCGGCAGCCTGCGACTGCATCTTCCCCCACATCGGACCAGCGCCCTCCATGCCGGCAGCCAGCCGCTGGAACAGCCGCAACGTGAACCCGAGCGCAACGCCCCACGAAAGACCTGATTCGTTGCCCTTCGTGATCAGCGCGTCGAGCCGCTTGAGGTTTCCATCGGCGACAGCGTCGGCAATCTCGTCCCCTTCGACGTCGCCGCTGCCGCCAATGATCGCCGAGACGTCGCCGCGCCCAAGCTCGGCCTCGCCCGAACCGGCACCCAGATAAAGAAGAAGCTTCTCCAGCTCGGTGCGCATGAGCCGCCGGTCCGACCCCAGCGCTTCAACCAGATAGGCCAGCGCCTCCGGCGCGATACGCCAGCCCTGCGCCGCAAGGCCTTCCTCGATCATGCGCCCCGTGTCTTCCGCCCGGTCATCGGCGCACTCGATCGCGGCTGCAGCCTTCGCGCCCTCGAAAAGCTTGCGCAGGGCCGAGGTCTTTGAAAGCTCACCTGCCTCGATGACGACCAGCGTGTCACCGGTCTGCGAGCCAAGGAAAGTCTCGAACAGCGACGCAAGTCCATCGGCGGCATCGCGAACCCGCACGACACGCCGACCGCCAAACATCGAGATCGCAGCCGCCTCATCTGCAAGCCGGGCGGGATCGCGCTTCAGCGCCTCGCCCGACAGGTCACTCAGGCGAAACGCATCATTGCTGTCAGGAACGATGGAACGGGCGAGGGCGTCGGCACGCTCGCGCACCAGACCCGCATTCGAGCCGTGCAACAGCACGGCCCTCCAGCTGTCGGGTGGTTTCCTTGCAAGCTTGTCCGCGTCCTGGCCGCTGATGCGCAAGGGCGGCCCTTATCAGTTTCGCGCGCCGAAACGGTTCTCGAAATAAAGCCCCAGCCGCAACCGGATGTCTTCACCCACTTCACGGGCGGCACGATCCTGCGCATCGCGCTCGGCCGACTGCGTGCCGAACTGCGAGTCGACGACGTTGTAGGCGGCGATCGCGCGCGCCGTACCCTTGTCGAGAACCTCGTTCGACACCGCATCGCGCAGTTCATAGCGCGCGGTCAGCGTATAGTTGTAGCGCGTGATCTGGGTGTTCTCCTGGATGGCCAGGCCTTCCTTCACGTCGGTCAGCTGGACGTTCAGGTTATAGGCCGCACCCGTCGGTGTGCCGGCGGGCGTCATGGCATCGAGCAACTGGTTGCGCAGGTGCACGCCCTGGCGGCCGACAATCGGCTCAACGAACACCTGGCCGAAATACGCCCGCATGCCATCTGGTGTGGTACCCACCGCATAGAGCGGCTTGAACCCGCAGCCCGAAAGGCTGATGGCGGCGGCAGCAATCAATGCGGCCTTGGCGATCCTGTTCATTTTTGCTCCGTGACGATGTTCACGATCCGGTTCGGCACGATAATGACCTTTTTGATCGCCCGTCCGTCAATGGCCTTGCGCACACCCTCCCGGGCCAGCGCAGCCTCTTCGACGGCCTTGGACGGGAGGTCCTTGGCCAAGTCTATCTCATCGCGCCGTTTGCCGTCGATCTGTATCGCCAGTGTAACGGTATCCAGCCGCGTCAGGGCAGGGTCCGCCTTGGGCCATGGGGCGTCCACGGCCATCGTCCGCGATCCAAGCCGTTGCCAGCACTCTTCAGACAGGTGCGGCACCATCGGATTGATGAGGATGGTCAGGGCCTCAAGCGCCTCGCGCAAGACCCACTGGTCATTGGCGTCTTTCGGTGAAAAACCACCGAGTGCGTTGATGAACTCGAAGACCCGCGCAACCGCCTTGTTGAAGCGGAACCGCTCGAGGTCCTCGGTCACCGCCGCAATGCTCCTGTGTGTCACCTTGCGCATCTCCAGCGCCGGCGCGCTGAAAGCCGCCGGGCAGGTCGTGCCCATGGGCGGCAGTCCGGGCAGACTGTCCTCAAGCAGGCGCCAGACCCGTTGCACGAAGCGCCAGGCGCCCTCGATTCCGGCTTCGCTCCATTCCGAGTCGCGCTCCGGCGGGGAGTCCGACATCATGAACCAGCGGGCGGCATCGACACCGTAGGTATCTGCAACGGCCTCCGGCGGCACGACGTTCTTCTTGGATTTGGACATCTTCTCGACGGGACCAACCTCGACCGGAGAGTTGGTGCCGCGTTTCCATGCGCCCCCGTCTCGCTTCTCCACCTGTTCGGGGAACAGCCACTTGCCGTCCTGGTCCTTGTAGGTCTCGTGGGTGATCATCCCTTGCGTGAAGAGCCCGGCGAAAGGCTCACTCAGGGCTGCATGGCCCGCCTTGCGCATGGCGCGCACGAAGAAGCGTGAATAGAGCAGGTGAAGGATCGCGTGTTCGACGCCGCCAATGTACTGGTCCACAGGCAGCCAGTAATTGACCGCCTCGGTGTTTGTTGGCCCTGCAGCCTTGGAATCACAGAACCGCGCGAAGTACCAGGACGAGTCGACGAACGTGTCCATCGTGTCCGTCTCGCGCCGCGCGGGCTTTCCGCAGCTGGGGCAGCTGACGTGCTTCCAGGTCGGATGCAGGTCCAGCGGATTGCCCGGGACATCAAAGGACGGATCATCCGGCAGGGTGACCGGAAGGTCTTTTTCGGGGACAGGAACAGCGCCGCACGTCCCGCAGTGGATGATGGGAATGGGGCAACCCCAGTAGCGCTGCCGGCTGATACCCCAGTCCCGCAACCGGTACGTGATGGTCTTCTTGCCGGCGCCTTGCGCCTCGAGCCGCGCCATCACGGCGCTCTTGGCCGCCTCGACGGTCAGGCCATTCAGGAATTCCGAATTCGCAAGCTTGCCCTCGTCCGTATAGGCCTCGTCTCCGATCAGGAACCTGGCCGGATCCTCGCCCTCGGGAACGACGACCGGCAGCACGGGCAGTCCGTACTTGCGCGCAAAGTCGAGGTCGCGCTGGTCATGCGCAGGGCAGCCGAAGATTGCCCCAAGCCCGTATTCCATCAGCACGAAGTTGGCCACAAAGACCGGCAGTTCCTTGCCGGCAATGAAGGGATGGCGTGCGCGCAACCCCGTGTCGAAGCCCATCTTCTCGGCCGTTTCGATGGCAGCAGCCGTGCTGCCGATCCGCTTGCACTCGGCGATGAAAGCCGCAAGCGCCGGGTTGTTGCGGGCCAGGTCCTGCGCGATCGGATGGTCACCCGAGATCGCACAGAAGCTCGCGCCGAACAGCGTGTCGGGACGCGTTGTGAAGATTTCAAGCGATGCATGGACGCTGTCCGTCAGCGCAAACGTGACGCGTGCGCCTTCCGACTTTCCGATCCAGTTGCGCTGCATGAGGCGCACCTTGTCCGGCCAGCGCTCAAGCGTGTCGATGGCCTCGAGCAGCTCCTCGGCCATGTCCGAGATCCGCAGGAACCACTGTGTCAGCTTCCTCTGCTCGACAAGTGCACCCGACCGCCAGCCACGGCCATCGACGACCTGCTCGTTGGCGAGCACCGTGTTGTCGACGGGATCCCAGTTCACGTTCGACTCCTTGCGCGCGACAAGCCCAAGGCGCAGGAAGTCGAGGAACATCTTCTGCTGGTGCTGGTAATAAGCCGGATCGCACGTCGCAAACTCGCGGCTCCAGTCGACCGACAGGCCCAGGAGCTTGAGTTGCGATTTCATCGTTTCGATGTTGGCGTATGTCCACTTGGCAGGATGGGACTTCTGTTCCATCGCTGCGTTTTCGGCGGGCATGCCGAACGCGTCCCATCCCATGGGATGAAGCACGTTGAACCCCTGCGCGCGCTTGAAGCGCGCCACCACGTCGCCCATGACATAGTTCCGGCCGTGCCCGATATGGATCCGGCCGGAAGGGTAGGGGAACATCTCGAGGACATAGTATTTCGGCTTCGAGCGATCGATGGTCGCTTCGAAAACTTTGGCCTCGTCCCAGGCCTTTTGCCACTTGGGCTCTGCCTCGCGGGCATTGTAGCGCGACATCTGCGGGTTCCGTTGGCTTCGCGTTCAAGTCTGTTTCAAGACGGTTGACGCAAGTTTACCAGCGTTCACCCGCAATCGGGCTCGCGGCATCGGGCCGCGCCCTTGGGGCAGGACGAAAGCGGGGACGCTATTCGTCCTGGATCTTCATGGCCCTCGCCTTGTTCAGGATGATGTTCTCAAGCTTCGTGACCGTCTCCGGATCAAGAGCCGCAGTCGCCTCCCATTCGCCCGTTGGCTTTTTCAGCTCCTTGAACACGGTGACGCGCAGCGCTTCGGCGCGAAGGCGCGTATCGAGGATGACGACGAAGACCCGGATCCGCTCGTTCGGCGTGGATGGCGGCACCCACCAGCTCGTCTTGATCACGCCGCCAAACGGATCGATCTGGTCCATGGGCATGAACGACAGCGTGTCGAGGCTCGCCCGCCAGAGATACGCATTGACCGCAACGCCCTTCCTGTCCTCGGGCTTGAGGCCAGTGCTGCTGCTGCCGCTGCCGCCAAACCAGCCGAAGATCCCGCTATCGCCGGTTCCAGCCTTGTCGGCCGGCGCTGGTGGCGGCTCGATATCCACGGTCGGCTTCGGTTTCTCGGGGTCTGACCCGCAACCGGCAAGAACGGACGCAACGAGGAGCACGCAGGCCAGGTGTCTTTTCATGGAGAGGGCTCGGATCAAAGGGCACCGGAAAAAGGTTGGGTTTTGGAGGGGCGGGCGCCCCTTGGCCTGTGTATATACGCGAACGCTCGCACCGGCAGCAATCGCGCCGCACCGTAAATTTTGCATCTTTTGCGACGGCCCGCAGCGCATGGACAGGCAGGACGTGCACCGCGACGGGCATCCAGCCTTCACGACGCGCAAGGCACGCCGGCCACAGTCAGGGATTGAGGCCGGGCTGTTTGGATCAAGCGCTTGACCGTATTTGCAAATTGGCGTCTCTTGCCCGCCGGGGGATCCGGCTTGGTTTCGCAGATCTGAAAGGCACCTCATGATCCGTTTCAACACGTCGCTCGCAGCCGTGGCGGTCCTCGCACTCTCGATCCCGGCAAGCGCCAGTGACTGGACCTTTGATTGGGGTGGCCAGGCGAACCTGACCGGCTACGGCATCGACGAGGACGAAGTCGCCGGCAACGACCTCGAGGACTTTGGCTTTGCGGCAGAAGGCAAGGCGTGGGGCCGTGTCAGGGCCGTCACCGAAAGCGGCATCGAGTACGGCCTTCGCGGCCAGTTGCGTTTTCAGTCGCGCGAGCATGAATTTTCGAATGACCTGATCGGGGGCGCCCCCGACGTCGTTGACGAGGCGTGGTTCTACCTTCAGACGGCGTTTGGTCGTCTCACCCTGGGCCTCGACGACGGGGCGGCCGACAGCGCCGGGATCTTCTCGCCAACCGTCTCGGACATCAATCGTCTGGATGATCCGCGTGCCTTTGCGCTTCGCAATCCGCTGGCCACGGGGTTTGCTCCGTACACGCCCAATGGAGCCCATATACGCACCGATCTCAGCGCGTCCGGTGACGCCTTCAAGGCGATCTACTACTCGCCACGTCTGATCGGTGTGCAGCTCTCAGCCTCCTATACGCCCGAGCTGAGCCGCGGCCTGAACGAACTCTTCACCCGCAGCGACGATGTCGACAGGCAGGGCGACATCTGGGAAGTGGGCCTGAACTATCAGGGCGCGCTGAGCGCCTTTGATGTCGGATTCTACGCAGGCTACGTGAAGGGCTACAACGAGGCCGCATCGAGCCGGACCGTCGGCATCGTGGCCGACGCGTTGGGCCCGACAGGTCCGACAGCCTTCACGTCGATCGCCTTCACGCCCGACGACCTCGAGGAGTGGGGCGCCGGCGGGCAGGTTTCATTCGAAGGCCTGAAGCTTGGTGGTTCGTTCAAGGTCACCAACGTCGCTGGCGGAGCGGGCCTTGCCGATGGCGGTGCCGTTTCAGTTGGTTGCGCCGTTCTCGCCGGATGCGTTTTGCCCGGCAAGAATACAACCACGTGGGGAGCGGGCACCTCTTATGAAACGGGTCCATGGAGGTTCGGCGTCGAGTACGTCAACCTCGAGCAGGAACTCCCCGACTTTCTTGACGGCGCCGTTCGCCGCAGTTTGACGCAGGATGCCGAGGCCTGGTCCGGCGCAATTGGCTACGAATTCGACGGGAATGCGCGGATTGTGGCGGGCTACCAGCAATACGCCTTTGAAGGGCCGGCTGGCGCATGTGTTGCCGGTGCCACGCCAGTTTGTGATACGCTTGACGCAGGTCTGGGTTACATTCAAACCTCGATTTCGTTCTGATTCGTAACATAATTCGGGTGGTGGCTGATGAGACGCGTTTCCGCGCTGTCTGCGATGCTCTGCACGGCGCTTGCGGTTCCGCAGGCGCTTGCAAGTGATGACGGTTCCCTCGTCCTCAAGCTCAACGGACATGTCAGCACGGTCCTCGCGACCATCGACCAGTCCAACATGGACGGGCTCGACCAGGCCGCACTCGCAATCGACTCGGGCCTCTACGCCTCGCTGAGCACGCGCCTCAACGGCGGGGGAGAGCTCGGCGGACGTGTTGCGCTCGACCTCGATTACGCGACCAATTTCGACGCGGTCCTGAACGACGCCGGCGCCACCGACATCCTCGAGGAAGCATGGCTGTTCTGGGACTCCCGCTATGGCCGCTTCCAGATGGGCCTCCAGGATGGCGCAGCTGACATCCTCGCGCTGAGCGTCCCCTCGGTATCCGGCAGCATTCGCGTCGATGGTCCCGAGGTCTTCCTGATGGCTTATCCCTGCAGGCTCTCATGCGGCTCCGACGCTGCGCAGCCCGGGAGCCTGTTCAGCCCGAACGGGATGCAGCTGCGTTCCGACCTGCTGGGCTCCGACAACTACCTCAAATTCATGTACGTCACGCCGGACCTGCACGGCCTGCGTCTGGCGGTTTCCTATGCCCCGGACGGCACGCGCAATCTCGGGGACATGTTCGGCGAGGACGAGCCGAACGAGCAGGGGCGCATCTGGGATTTTGCAGCCAACTACCTGCGCACCATTGGCGATGTCGATTTCGGTTTGTCCCTGGGATACGTGACCGGCGACAATGTCAGGAAGACGCCATTCGGCTTCGTGGGCGACCTCGAGGAGTGGGGCGGCACCGCGAAGCTCGGCTACCGCGAATGGACCTTCGGCGCGGCCTATCGCCAGACGAATGTCGCCGGCGGCGGCCCGGTCAGGCAGGGGACCTTCACTTCCAACGTTGTTGAAGATCTTTACACCGAGGTCTGGAGCTTCGGCCTGACCTACGAGACCGGCCCCTGGATGGCGGGTGTCAACTACATCATGTCCGACGAAGAGCTTGTCTTCTCCGACAAGCAGCAGGGCAACGGCTTCCAGGTCGCGGGCGCCTATACCTTCCACGAGAACCTCCGCCTGTCTGCGGGCTATCAGAGCTTCGAGTTCGAGGGTCCCTTCGGCGGCTGTCTGACAGATTTCGGCGCGTTCGCGTGTGACACGCTGGATGGCAAGATCG
>JBILGJ010000090.1:0-8676 GCA_044351125.1 Micropepsaceae bacterium | reverse complement strand
CGCTGGCGGTGACAGCAACATGCTGCGGCGGCTGTCAGATGGTGTCGACAGCGTGGGCGATCCCGTCGGGCTTCTCGTGGTGCTGGTGTTCTGGGTCGTGTTCGCGGCGCTGCTTCTGGAGTTTCTCCGGCGCGAGATCACCGGCACGGTCACACGGTTGAACACGGGTCGCGTGCTGCTGGCGATCAAGCGGCCGCTGGTCGTGGCGGCCATCATCCTGCCGCTGGCGACGCTGGCGCTTGTTGGCCTGATGAACATCATCGTGTTCAGGCCCGACATGCTTGACCTTGAGTTTGAAGGGTTCGGGCTCGATGCCCTGCTTGCGTTCTGGCTGTTCTATGGCATCGGCCATTTCCTGCTTGTGGTGTTTGTGCTGCGGGCTGTGCGCAACAGGCCGTTCTTCGTGCTGAGCGAGCGCGGGGTCCTGAATGAACCGGGTGACCTGTCCGTTGGCCTTGTGAGCTGGGAAGATATCAAAGGCCTCGAGGAGGCTGATCTGCTTGCAAGCAGGCCTGGACAAGGCTCCCCTGCGATGCGCCGCACCCTGGTCGTGTCCCTTAAAAATCCCGACAAATATAATCGGCAGTACAATCCCCTGCTTCGCATGATCAAAGATCTGGCGATGAAGGTGGTGCAGTATCAGGTAGAGGGCGGCGCCGACATGGTCATCAGGGCGGACGATCTGGGTGTGCGCTATGAGGAGGTCAGGACACTCATGGCGCGACATGTGACGAAGGCGGGTGGCAGCGTCTCGCTGCTCTGATTGAGCCGTCGTTCCAACCCAGGCCTTGATCCGCGCAGTGTGACCATCCACGACCTGGTCTCAGGTTTCAGACGCCGCTGTCCTGCACCAACCCTGCAAAGCATCATTGCAGCCGGGTGCCGGCGTGGAAGGGGGATGGCGACATGGTCCTGTCCGCTGACGATTTTGGCGTGCGCTATGCAGAGGTGCGTGCGCTCATGGCGCGCCGCGTGGAAGATGCAGGCGACCGGGTCACCCTTCTGCAAGGATGACTGATCTCGCTTTACCCGCCGTTAGCGTAAACACAAGCTTGAGGCCGTCTGTAAATCTGTTTGAAAGCATCCCTCGTCATGGTGCCGGTTTGTGCCTGCTCTTTGTGCGCAGGCGGTGTGTGCAAGTAGATTTTGTTCGTCGATGGAACCAATAGGCGGCCTCAGGCCAGGACTTCAGGTCGTTGCCGCGCGCTTTCAGCGGGCGCGTGGGGGCAATGTTGCGATCACGTTTGCGCTGGCGCTGGTGCCGATGCTTCTACTGATCGGTGGAAGCGTCGACCTTGTCAGGGCGCTTTCTGCGGCATCGACACTTCAGTCGGCGGTCGACTCGGCAGCGCTGGCTGCTGCGAACCTGCGTTACACGAACTCACCGACGCAGACGGCCCAGTCCTATGTCGAGATCAATAGTGAGGATCTTCAGCTTGCCAACCTTCAGGTCACGGTCAGCGAAACAAGTGCGCAGAATTTCCGCGACGTGACTGTTTCCGTGTCAGCCGACCTGCCGACCACGTTTCTTGGAATGATCGGGATCAATGCCATTCCGATAGCTGGCGAGGCGCGTGGCAAGGAGGCGATTACGAATGTTGAGATCTCTCTGGTTCTTGACGTTTCATCTTCGATGAATGGTGCGCGCATCTCCAAGCTTCGGACCGCCGCCAAGGCGTTCGTCCAGCAGGTGCTGGCGGACGAGTATGTTGATACCACGACGCTGTCCCTGGTCCCCTATGGAGGCACCGTCCGATTGCCACCATCCTTCCACTCCTATCTCGTCGCATCTTCAACCTATACGCAGCCTGTCAACGGCTATGCTCTCCCGGTGCCCGCAAGTGCCTCGACATGGAACGGTTGCCTGGAAATGTCCGCGAGCGAGGTTCGCTCGGTCCCGTTGACGACCGCCAGCCTGGGTGTGCTTCCCACCTTTACTATCTGGACTGCCTCCAACCCCTGGTGCCCGTCTTCGAGCAACGCGACATCGGTCTTTCTGAGCAACGACCGGACAGCTCTGAGCAACCGGATCGACACATTCAGCAATTCGACCCTTTCCGACGGCACGGGCACGGATGTTGGCACCAGCTGGGGTGTGCGGGCCCTTGACCCGTCCTGGCGCGGCAAGCTTGGTGCCCCCTCTTCCGCTTCCAGCCGCCCTTCAGACTATGTCGACACTGAAACACGGAAGTTCCTGATCATCATGACGGATGGCGGCATCTCCGGCCAACTGCGCCCAAAGGCGGGCTGGACCCCAAGTGGGCCTGCGCATGTTGGGGCTGGCGGATCAAGCTTTGTCTACAGCCGCGCCAGTGCGCTGGCCAGCTTCTATGAGCTGTGTGACTATGCGAAGGGCAAAGGCGTGTCTGTTTACACCATTGCTTTCATGGTGACGGATACCGGCATCAAGAACGAGATGCGCAACTGTGCATCCAACGCCAGCCAGTTCTACAATGTCGACCTGCTGGACATCGACTCGGCTTTCGCTTCGATTGCCTCGCAGATTTCGGCGCTGCGGCTTGTGAACTAGCTTCTAGTCATTGCGCCTGACAGGGAAGCGGTAATCGTGACGTGTCAGCGGCTGCGGGTTACCCACGGCATACGTGTCGACTTCGACATTGCCTGATGCCGAAACGCTGAAGATGCGGAACATCGGTGTGTGCCTTGTTTCGTCGGGGATCTTGGTGCGCTCGAGTGCCGGGATGTGCAGATAGTGGACGCCGGCAATGGCCTTGGAATGCACCACGCGGTCCATGTCCATGTGCAGGTCGCCGGAGATCACCGCCGTGATGTTCGGTTGTGCGACGACGTCTGCGAAACCTGGGTGGGCAATGCCCTTCTTCGCATTTTCTGGATAGGCGCCGGCCTGCGCGCTGTGGACGATCAGGAAGACGGGACGGGGTGCTGCCTTCCGGACCTCGGCCAGGATCCAGGCGATGCCATCATCGTTGAAGTCGCGGCCGAAGTCCGGCGAAGCGAACACCATGACCAGCACGCCAAGATCCTTGACATAACGGCGGCCCGGGATCGTCCCCTTTCCCCTGTTCCATCGGTTCGCATAGTTCAGGAAGCGTTTTTCAGTGTCGTTGAACTCTTCGTTTCCCATGATGGGGAAGAATGGAGGGGCAAGCCTGCGCAGGACAAGCGTTGCGGCCTCGTACTGGATCAGTGTCCCATCATGGGCGATGTCGCCAACGCCGACCGCAAAGTCAACGGGCTGGCGTGCAGCGAGTGCGTTGACGTCGTCGACTGCTGCCGACAGGCCAGGGAAATTCGGCAGAGGCTTGGGCTCTGCGTCGCCCAGTACGGCGAACCGCAGGATCACTTTGTCGTCCATTGGCTTTGGCGTCGTGGTACAGGCCGGTACGACCAGGCACAGGAGCAGAAGAGCGGCAATCGTGCGCCCTTTCATCAAGGCTTTGTTCAACATGCCGCGTCCTCGCCTTTTCAAAACATTGCGCGCGCGAGGCAGGAGAGTGCCTCGCGCGCGATCTACGTGACTTGCATCAGTTCGAGTAGCGGATGCCGATCTTACCGGTCCAACCATATTCCTCGAACTGCAGCAGGCGGTCGCCGTTCGGACCATTCTGGAATGCCAGGTAGTTGGAGTCGTTGACGTTGACGAGCTCACCTACGAGCTTGAGGTTGTCGCTCAGCGCGTACTTGGCCGTAAAGTCCCACTGCAGGTGATCCTTCACGTAACGGTCCTCTTCAGGACTGCCTGACAATTCATCGAGGTACTCGTCGCGATAGGTCGCGGCGACACGCAGGCTGATCGGACCCTTCTCGTAACCAAGCAGGCCCGTGTAGGTGTGCTTGGATGCCGCCGGCAGCCGGATGGTGCGGCCAAGCACGTCGCCCTCAGCGTCCGTGTAGGTGTAGTTGAACGATGCCAGAAGACCATCGAACGGATCAGGCAGGAAGATCAGGGATTGCTGGTAGTTGAACTCGAAACCCTTGATCGTTGCGTCGTCGCCGTTGATGGGGATCGTCGCTTCGTCATAGGCGACGCCATTGAAGGTGCCGCTCGAGAACTCGGCATCGACAATGAAGTCCGAGACCTTCTTGAAGAACACGCCACCCGAGAGCACAGCCTCGCGTGCGAAATACCATTCGCCCGAGAAGTCGAAGTTCCAGGCCTTGTAGGGCTTGAGCTCGGGATTACCGAACTCGCCCACGCGGCCGTCATCGTCCGTGTCTTCCACGATGAAGCGCGGCGCGATCTGGCCAATCTTGGGTCGAACCACGCTGCGGAAGGCGCCGAAGCGGACGACCACGTCATCCGAAGCCTCGTAGCGCAGGACACCGCTTGGCAGCCAGTCCGTGTACTCGTTGTCGAGGCTGGTCGGGGTTACGAATACCGTGTCATCGGCAAGGACGACACCGCCATAGGTCTGGCCGGCTTCGACCAGCTCGACGAGGTTGCCGTTCAGCGTGTTCTTGGTCTTCTCGACACGAACGCCGCCGATGGCTGTCAACGGTCCGCTCTCGTAGCGGCCCATGACGTAGCCGGCCCAGATGTCTTCCTCCACCGCATAGTCGGCGATGCTGGATTCGAACTGGGTGTCGAGGTCGCTGAGGCTGAAGTTGGCAAGGTTGGTGTTGTAGAAGCCGCGGAAGCTGTACTTGTTGGGTACCGGGGCGATTTCGGTAATGCCGTAGGTCGCCGGACCGGCGAAGCCGGACATGTTCAGACCGCCTGCGTAGCCGGTGAAGTAGTCGATCTCCAGATCGTAGGTTTTCTCGCGCAGGCGCGCCTTGCCACCGAACTTCAGGTCGAAAGTACCGTCGTCGAGGGCGAAGGTCCGGGTCACATCGCCCTTGAAAGACCATTCCTTGTCCTCTGACAGGCTGAGGTCTGTATCCTCGAGGCGATAGAAGCTGTAGCGGGACGCATCAAGGAAGTTCGCTGCACCGGTGCCAAACACGTGGGTTGGGTTGTGCAATTGGGAAAAGTCAAAGGTCACGGTGCCGCGCGAGGACCCCGAACCCGAGAACCGCTGACGGAAGCGCGTCGGATCGATTGAACCATCCTCCTCTTCCGAGGCGGTTGCATACGAGGCCGAATAGTCAAATCGCCAAAGGTCCAGCAAGGTCTTTCCCCCGACCACGAACGACGTCACTTCCTGCCGCTCGAACCGGTCCTTGAGGTCACGGATCACCGTGAAGCGCTCGCCAGCTGCGCTGTCAAAGGACGCCGTCGTGTCGCTGCCGGACACAGGTTCCGCATCCTCCATGTCGAACACGAGGCGGCGACGGTATTCCTGGTCGTCAAAGCGGCTGAACAAGCCGCGTGCAAACAGGGTCGTGGTATCGCTCGCGCGCCAGTCGAACGACAGGGATGCGCCAAGCCGCTCGCGGATCACATCGTAGTCGCGGTATTCGATCTCTTCCGCGTAAACGATGCCGCCCGCTTCGTTCCAGCCATCTGCCTCGATGTTGTCGGAGGCGAAGTTGCGGCGCGAGAATGAAAGACCACCGGCAACGCCCAGCGTCTCTGTCAGCTTGGTTGAGAAGTCGACGCCTACCTTCGGCGACCACTGGTTGGTATACTCATTGTACGAACCTTCGAGCTTGGCGCCGAAGTAAGGCTTCTTTCGCGCAAGCGAGCTTGTCGTGTTGATTTCGATCGAGGCGCCGATCGTGTCGGCGTCCATGTCTGGTGTCAGGGTCTTCTTGACCTCAACCGACTCCAGAAGTTCGGAGGGCACAACGTCCAGCGCCACGGCCCGGATGTCCGACTCAGGTGCTGGCGAACGGACGCCGTTGATCGATGCCGAATTCAGGTTGGGGTCGAGACCACGAACGCTGACGAAGCGGCCTTCGCCCTGGTCGTTGAGGACGTTCACACCCGGCAAGCGACGAACGGCTTCGGCTGCGTTCTGGTCGGGGAACTGGCCGATGCTGTCGCGTGTGGCTACACTCTGGACACCGTCGGCGGCGCGCTGGCGCGCTACTGCGCCGGCCAGCTGGCCGCGCTGACCGACAACGACGACTTTCTCGGCAGCGTCTTCACCTTCGATCGAGACATCCCCTGTAACGGCGCCCGTTGCAGTGGCCTCGACCTGGATCTCGGTCGACTTGCCGCCTGCGTAGGTAATGCGCAGCGTGTATTTGCCCGGTGGCAGGTCGGTGAACCGATAGCTTCCGTCAGCGCCCGTGCGCGTCTTGCGACGGAGCTCGACGATCTCTACATCTGCGCCGACAACCGACGTACCGGACGCATCAGCTGTCACGCGACCTTTCACCTCGGCAGCAAGCGCATCGTTCGAAAGCAACAAAGCACCAGCGGTCGCTGCCAGAAGCAGCGATTTCAAACGATTTTTCATGTGATCCCCCAATGGATGGAGGAGCGTAATCAGCTTGGATAACACTCATGTGACAATCGGGGACGCATCGTTGTGAATGGGGCCGAGGCGTTGCGCTAATGTGACTCACACTCTAAAGCGCGTCTTCGTTCTCGGCCTCAGTACCTGCCGGGTTGGAGATGCATCGCCCGCCCAGCGAAGTATGGGCTGATATCTCGCTCTTCTGACGAACTGCGCGTGTGCGCCCTTATAATCCGACTGTTGGCCCTGCTCTGATCTCATTGCCGTCAGCGCGATTTTTCCTTCGTGTCCATGAAATCATCGATTGCCATGGTGAATGGCCCTAACGTCAAGGCAAGCGCGCAACTTGTGCCGATGACGCGGGCTGTCATAATTGTTTGTTCCTTATGATGATCCCGCGTGCGGACGTTGGCCGCGTTCCGGGAGGGATGGTTGTCACATGCCGACGTATGTAAGGTTGACCCGGGGAGATCCTGCGCCTTGGTTTGTCCAGCGATCGCACGCCAATCCGCGGTTTGTCTTCAATTCCACTGCGGGACGCTACATCGTCCTGTGCTTTTTCGGCTCGGCGAATGATCCCCACAGCCAAGCGGCTTTGGCGGCGGTGCGATCCAGGCCTGCCGTGTTCGACGACGTGAATGCCAGCTTCTTCGGTGTCAGCAATGATGCTGCCGACGAACGTGAGAAGCGGGTTGGTGATCAGTATCCGGGGTATCGCCAGTTCTGGGATTTCGATGGAACCATCTCGCGGCTCTATGGGGCTTTACCGATGGAGCCCGACAGCGAACCTCTGTCGGTGCGCCGCCTATGGGTGATCCTGGACCCAATGTTGCGGGTTCTGGATGTTGTTCCTTTTGCAGGCGACCGGGGCGACATCGACGCGGTGTTGGGCGCTTTGGATCGGCTGGCGCCAACGACTTTCTTCACGGGGGTCAAACTGCAGGCCCCGATCCTGTTCCTCCCAAATGTGTTCGAGCCGACGTTCTGCCAGTCCCTCATCGATCTTTATGAACGCATGGGTGGGCAGGAGTCTGGCTTCATGAGTGAAGTCGACGGGCGCACGGTGCTGGTGCACAACCACCATCACAAGCGGCGCAAGGACTGCACGATCGAGGATGATGACATCATCCGGGAGACCCAATCACGAGTTTTGCGACGCATCGTGCCCATGATCCAGAGGGCCTACCAGTTCAAGGCGACGCGCATGGAGCGCTACATCATCTGCTGCTATGAGGACAAGGATGGCGCCCACTTCCGCTCCCACCGGGACAATACGACCAAGGGGACTGCTCACAGGCGCTTTGCAGTTTCGATCAATCTGAACGCCGACTTCGAAGGTGGAGAGATCTGCTTTCCTGAGTTCGGGCAGCAGACTTACAAACCGCCAGTGGGCGGCGCGGTTGTGTTCTCATGCTCGCTGCTGCATGCCGTCACGACCGTCACGCGTGGTCGGCGCTACGCGTTCCTGCCATTCCTTTACGATGAGGAGGCTGCGCGTCTGCGTGAGGCCAATGCGGCATTCCTCGAGTCCGATGGACCTGCCTACAAGAGTGGAATTGGGGGGACCTAACGCATTGCCGTCCCTTACTCCCAAGCTGAACCCGCGGGGGGTCAGGCGCTGCTGTTCTGTACCACCCCGACAAAGCGCCAGTGCAAGCGGTTGCCGGCATGGAAAGGGACAACGTGGTTCGGGCCGATCTGGCAGTGAGCGGGGACCTCGACTTCTTGCCGGATGAGCCGGACCTGCCGCGCGTTGGGCGTGAGGCCGTAGAAGGCCGGGCCATGGAGGGAGGCAAAGCCTTCGAGGCGGTCGAGGGCGCCCTCCTCCTCGAACACAGTCGCATAGCTTTCCAGCGCAAAGGGCGCGTTAAAGATGCCGGCGCAGCCGCAGGCGGTTTCCTTGGCGGCCACGGCGTGAGGAGCGGAGTCTGTGCCGAGGAAGAATTTCGGGGACGCCGATGTTGCCGCCTTGCGCAGGGCCAGCCTGTGACGCTCGCGTTTGGCGACCGGCAGGCAGTAAAAGTGCGGGCGGATGCCGCCTTCGAACATGGCATTGCGGTTGATCTGGAGGTGGTGCGGCGTGATTGTGGCGGAGATGTTGCCTGGCGCGGCCTCGACGAAGGCGACGGCCTCGGCGGTGGTGATGTGCTCGAAGACGATCTTCAAGCCGGGGAATGCGCTGACGATCTTCTGCAGCACGCGCTCGATGAAGACAGCCTCGCGGTCGAAGACGTCGACGGTGTGGTCCGTGACCTCGCCATGGATCAGCAACGGCATGCCGATACGCTGCATCCGTTCGAGTACCGGCCAGAGCGCCTTCACGTCGGTAACACCATGGGCCGAGTTG
>JBILGJ010000089.1:0-8691 GCA_044351125.1 Micropepsaceae bacterium | reverse complement strand
TTGGACATATTGACAGATAACACTCGTTATGGGATTGGAAGAGAGCGTAACGACTGTTATCTGGAAAGGGTTAAATGAGCAATATCGTCCGACTCGGAATTTCTGATGCGCAGAAGGTTACCGACCCGACCAGTGGTTCAGGCGAAATCGCCCTGTTTCCGGATGCGATGGGCCAGAACGGATGTCCGTTCATCATGCATGTCGAGGACCCTCCGAACAAAACCCGGCCACGGCATCACCATCATGCAGATGTTGTTTACGTCTTTACAAAGGGCGAGTTGCACATCGAGGGCGAGGGCACTTACCGCGCTGGAGACATTCGCTGGACCCGTGCCGGACACGCTTACGGGCCGGAAACCACGGGGCCCGACGGTGGCGCCTGGTGGGTTGTGACCAATGGGGACCCGATACCGGTGAACCATCCGGCCGAAGAAGTCGATCAGGCACCAAAGGTGCCTACCCGTCACGACGTCGGCGGGCTTGCCTGCTTTGAGGCTCCGCACCCCGTGGATGAAATTGCAAGGACAGTGCTGTCCGATGGCGGCGTCATCCTGAAGGAATTTGTAAGGCCTGATCTCGCCGATGTCCTCGACGCCGAGCTCGACGACTACATTGGCCGCAATCCCGTCGCCGGCAGGCCGCAGTCAGGCTCCCATGGCTATGATGTATTTCTCGGATATCGAACACTACGGCTTCACGGCCTTGCGACCAAGCTGCCAAGCGCCGGGCAACTCATCGCGGATCCCCGGCTGATGGCGCTGTCACGCAAGCTCATGGACCAGCGAACAACAAGCATCTTGTTGAACGCCGGCGAAGTGATCCAGATCGGCCCGGGCGAACCGGCTCAATTTCTTCATCGGGATTCTGACTCCTGGCCGGATGTCCAGCGAGGTATCCAGCCATTTGTTGTCAACGCCATCCTCGCGCTTGACGACTTCACGCTGGAAAATGGCGCAACCTGCTTTGCGCCGGGCAGCCATGCGTGGGAGCCTCACCGACAGGCGAAACCGGGCGAGCTGGTGCGTGCCGTCATGAAGCGGGGTGATGTTCTCTTCTTCAGGGGCGACGCCATTCATGGAGGCGGAGAGAACGCGACCCAGGCGCGGCGGCGGGCCATTTCCGTTTCATACTGTGCTGGCTGGCTTCGTCCCGTCGAAAACAGCTATCTCAACGTACCGCCGAATTTCGCACGAACGCTTTCACCGCCGATGCAGGACCTTCTGGGATACGCAGCGCACGATTCAACGAGCCGTCTTGGCGGCCTTCTGGGTCTCTTCGAGGGCGGGGATCCACGCAAGTCATTCGAAAGCAGCCCGGGAGACGCACGCTGATGTCATCATCCCTTCGCACAGGTCTCGTCGTGACGGATGTCGGTTTCCTGATTTACTGGATTGTGAGCGCGCTGTTCGCCGCAGGACTGTTGAACGTGCCGGCCGAATGGCTGTTTGCAGACTATCACGACCCGCGGGTGATCGCGTGGAACTGGTCCTTCCTGCCGCTCGATGTTGCCTTTTCCGTTATCGGCCTCGCGGCGATACGGCAGTATCAAAAAGGCAATGCGTCGTGGCGGCACCTCGCAATCATTTCGCTTGTCCTGAGTTCGACTGCCGGCGGCATGGCGGTGTCTTATTGGGTGTTGCTTGGCGACTATGAGCCGATATGGCTTGAGATGAACCTCGCCCTGTTTGTCTGGCCGTTGTTTCACATTCCCGGACTGATCCGCGAGGCAACGTCTGCTGCGACCGCCGATGCAGCATGAGCCGGACGCGCACCTTTGCGAGGCTCGCTCGGACACGCTCGATGAAGCGACAGCCTGGATGGAGCACAAGGGATTCCTGGAGTCCCCGGTGACCACGCGTCAGCATCCTGAGGGGGCCCGCAGAAGGACGGTCGCGGTCTTCGGCGCAACGGGTGGAATTGGATCGGCAGTCGTGGAGGCCCTGGACAAGCAAGGCGCAATCACGATTGCGGTCGGTCGGGATCCCCTCAAGCTCGGTCGAATTCGCGAGACGACCGGGGCAACAACAATTGCTTTCGATCTCATGTCCCGGCGATCGCTTGACGGGCTGGTTGAAAAGCTTCCTGTGCTGGACGCAGCCATCATTGTCTCTGGCGTTGACGTCCGCAAGTCACTTGTCGCGCACAGTAACGCCGAGATCCAGGCCACATTGGATGTCAACCTGCACGGCCCCATCATCCTGACACGGGCTCTTCTGGCGCGGATGCGTCGTGGATCTGTGATCGCCCATATTGGTGGGTTTGGCGATGGCAGGCTCGCCCTGCCTTTTTATTCAGTCGACGTCGCGTCGCGTGCTGCGACGGCAGCCTTCTGCGAGGCAATCTCCCGGGAGTTGCGCATACAGGGTCGCGATATTGTGGTCAGCTATCTTTGTCCCGAGCCGACGGATACAGCGGCCGAGCGCCCATTCCGCGCGCTTTGGAGACGACTTGGAACCCGTATGGTGACAACGGAGGCGACCGCCACCTTTATCCTGCAGGCGGTACGGGCACGCAGGCCGTTGGCGATAATGGGGTGGGCCACGCGGCTGATCACGCGCATCAACACGATTTCACCACTGCTTGCAGACATCCTGTATCTGAACAAGTCCGGTAAGGCGCTGCGCGAAGCCTTTGGAGATCAACGCGGCGCAGGCACTCACAGGCGTGGGTAAGACGCTCCACGAGCCCGGTCTCGCGACTGCGCCTTGCCTGAGGCGACGGTGGGCGATGGCGGGCCCGGCTACTCGCGCCAGGCCCGGTTGATGCTGTCCCGCAGGGGCTGCGTCAGATAAGCGAGCGCCGTTCGCTCACCCGTCTTGATCATCACCGCTGCCGGCATGCCGGGCTGCAGGGTCTGCTTGCCAAGCCGATGCATCTCGCTGTCAGGCACGTCGACATGCGCCACGAAATAGGTGGCGCTCGAACGCGGATCCTGCAGCGAATCTGCCGAGATGTAAGCCACCCGCCCATAGAGCATGGGCAGGTCCTTCTGGCTCAGGCTGGTGAAGCGAACCTCCGTGGGCAGACCTACCGAAACCGAATCGACATCTGACGGACGGATCTGCACCTCGACCATCAGCCTGTCATCACGCGGCACGATCTCGAGGATGGTCTCGCCGGGACGCACGACGGCGCCAACGGTGGTCATCCGCGGCGAAAGGACGTAGCCCGACGTCGGCGCACGCACGGTCATGCGCTCATAGGCCTGCTCGGCCGCGCGGTACTGCTCGCGAAGGTTGGGGAGCCGGGCCTGCACCTCGCGCAGTTCGCCCTGGACGGTCGCCATCAACTGGTTCTTGGCCTGCAGCAGCTTCAATTCGCTCTCCATGAGAGAGCTGCGCGTACGCGCAATCATGGCTGACGTGCGCTCCACGCCGCCGCTCAGCTGTGAGATGTCGCGGTTGAGCGAGAAGACGCGGGTACGGGTGGTGTAGCCCTTCTTGTAGAGCTCCTCGACGACGTCCAGCTCCTTGCGCGACAGTTCAATCTGGTCACGGGCGGCGCGACGGTCGGCCTCCAGCGCGCTGAGTTCGCCCTTGAGCTGCTCGTACTGCGACTGGATCATGGACAACTGGCCCTGGAGCTCCTGCCGGCGCGCGATGAAGAGCTGGGCCTGCCCGTCGAGCAGGCTCTTGACCGCCGGCATGCGCGTGGCTGTGTCCTTCAGTTCCTGCGGGAACGTGGGTTCCGCGGCCTCGGCGATCTCGGCCTGCATGCGCGCTTCCGTGGCAAGGCCCAGGAAATAGGAGTCCCGCCCGCGCGTGTATCGCTCCAGCGCATCCGCATCATCAAGTTCCAGAAGGACATCGCCTTCCTTCACATGCTGGCCGTCGTCGACCTTGATGGCGCGCACCGCGCCACCGGTGGGATGCTGGATCTGCTTGCGCTTCGAGGCAACGACAACCTGTCCATTCGCCACCACGGCGCTGGCGATGGGAACCGTGGTGCTCCAGATGCCAAAACCACCGACCGCAAACCCGATCAGGGCGAAGCCATAGATCATCGCCCGCTTCGTGTTCGTCGGCAGGCTCGGGATGCTGTTGGGCCAGTTCGGCCGCCTAGGACTGGGCTTTGCTATTTGCATGGCGGTTCTCGATTGACGTCACCTTGGACGGGTTGGGTGAGGCGCTTGAACGTGCGTCGGCAGCGGCCTTGTTCAGGCCGGCAAGGACTTCGTCGCGCGGGCCGAAGGAGACCATCTGGCCTGCCTTCATGACCGCAAGCTTGTCGACGGCAGGCAGGATGCCTGGGCGGTGCGTGATGATGATGACGGTCCGCTTCTGCTGCTTGAGGATCTCGACGGCGCGACGCAGGTCGGCTTCGCCCGCCGCATCGAGGTTTGCATTGGGCTCATCCAGGATCACCACCTTGGTGTTGCCGAATACGGCGCGCGCGAGGGCCACCCGCTGCCGCTGTCCACCTGAAAGAAGCTTTCCGCGTTCGCCGATGATCGTTTCATAGGCATTGGGAAGCGTCAGCACGAAGTCGTGTGCGCTTGCGATCTTTGCGGCCTCGATGATCGCTTGGGAATCGGGCGAGCCATAGCGCGAGATATTCTCGGCTACCGTGCCCTCCATGAGCTCGACGTCCTGGGCAAGATAGCCAACTTGCGGCCCAAGTTCCGCAGACGACCAGTCCGACACATCGACCCCGTCAAGCCGCACATTGCCGGCCGAAGGCTTGAGAGCGCCGATCATGAGGCGCGCCAGCGTGGTCTTTCCAGACCCCGTCGCACCAATGATACCGAGAACCTCGCCAGGCGTGACGTCGAACGATACGTTACGCAGCGCCGGCTCCTTGGCACCGGGGAAACGCATCCACACGTCTTCGAGCGCGAATTTGCCCGCGGCCGGTGGAAGTTCCGTGCGCGGCGCCTCGTGGATGTCCTTCAGCACCGCATTGAGCCGCCCATAGGACTGGCGCACCTGCACAAAGCGCTTCCACTGTCCGATCGAGGCCTCGATGGGCGCAAGCGCGCGGCCCATGATGATCGACGTTGCCACGATGGCACCGGCCGAGATCTGGTTCTCAAGCGCAAGGTATGCACCCAGTGCAAGGCAGAGGATCTGCAGGAGCTGGCGTGCAAATTTGGCCGCAGCGCTCAGGCGGGACGCCCGGTCGCTGGCCACCGCCTGCCAGGCAAGGCTGGCCTCGTGGTGCTCTTCCCAGCGGCGCTGGACATTCTTGACCATGCCCATGGAGCGGGCAGATTCCGCGTTGTTCTGCAGCGTGCTCACGAAAAATTCGGAGTCACGATGGGCCTGCGCGGCCTCGTTCAGGGGTTTGCCCGTGGCGACTTCGCTCAGATAGGCGATCCCGATGATGACAAGGGCGCCAGCCAGCGCAAGCAGTCCGAGTGCCGGGTGCAGCAGGAAGATCACGAACAGGAAAATCGGCGTCCACGGCGCATCGAAGAGCGCGATCAGTGCCGGGCTGGCGAGGAACGACCGGATGTTGTCGAGGTCACGAAGTCCGTGCGCGCTCGACATGTCGGTTGGCTCCTTGCCCATCGAGATGCCGAATGTCAGGTCGCGCAACTCATTGTCGAGCTGCGAGCTGGCACGGACCAGCAGGTCCGACCGCGCGATCTCCACAAGGGCCTGAATCAGGAGCACGCCCACCGACAGCAGCGTCAGGAACAGCAGCGTGTCTTCGCTCTGCGATGTCAGAACGCGGTCATAGACCTGCAGCATGAACAGCGGGCTGTTCAGCATGGCCAGGTTGACGAACAGGCTGAACACGCCCGCGCTGATGAAGACATTGCGCGAGCGATGCAGGAAGTTGCCGATGATGCTTGCGTTGGTCTTGTTCACGGACGACCTCCCCGACAGATGTTGCCGGCCGGGACAGTCGCCTCAGCGCAGGCGCGCACGTTCCCGGCCTGTCGGGTGGCGGGGCACGCCGTGGTCACGCGCAATTTGATAAGCATGGGCATCAGGTTCCGAGAGCGAGCTTTTATTCCAACCTTTGCCAAAAATATCCGGATGAGGGGTGTTGTCGCAACGGTATGTATCGTTTTGAGGTAACTGCGGCGGTCTCAGCCGGGGTTTGACACACCTATTAGGTATTAATCCCTTGGGTCCGCAACGCAAAACGGGGGCCTGAGCCCCCGGTGCGATCTTAACGATTGCTGCGTCTGCCGGTGTCAGAAACCGTAACGCACAAAAAGTGAGCCGACATTTTCCTCATAGTCCGACGTATTCAGGTTCGAATCCCTGACCACGCGCCGGAGTTCGACACCAGCCTTCACGTTGTCGTCCAGCTCCACATTCGTCGAGAGCTTGAGCGTGTGGCGATCATCCTCGCGCGTTCCTGGGCCCGGCAAGCTGACCTCATTGTCATAGTCGCGAAGCTGAAAGGCGTAGGAGAGCTTCATGTGCCCCTTGCGGCCGAACAGTTCCACCGGGTACTGCGCAGCTGCGCGGCCGACGAAGCCATCATAGTCAAACGCGTCACCGTCCGTATCTTCGCTGGTGAAGCCACCGCCAAACGACACGTAGCCCTTGTTCGGACGATCGAAATAATAGTTCACATCCGCGCCCACCTGCTGGGTGTCGGCGTCCCGATCATTGTCGAGGCGATTATAGTTCTTTGAGAAGAACCGGTAATAGCCAGAAATGTAGAAATCCTCGGTGATGAATGTCGAGATCGTGGGCGACAGCATGTGCTGGTCCAGGAAGAACGAGCTGTCGAGAAGGGAATTCGTGTACGAGTACTCGATCCCGTACTTGATGCCGCCCGACCTGATCCAGGCCGCGGCGCTAGGGTTGTGGGACTGCCAGTTATACTCCGTCAGCTCGTCGTAGACGCTCTGGTAGAAGTTATAACCGAGTTCGATCCTGGCATCCTTTTCGTCGAGAAGCTTGTAGCCGCCATCGAGCTCGACGATGAGGGCGACGTCGCCCTCCATGCTGTTCGCGTCGCTTTGCTCGAGCGCGACATTGTCCGAGTACTCAAGGCCACCTTCGACATTCAGCCACCAGTCTTTCTGGTCCGCCTGCACCAGTCCCGGCGTCAGCAGAAAGAGCGCGGCACCTGCAAAAAGGAGGCTCTTGGACCGTGGCGTGAATGGGCTCATCTTACTCTTTCCATTGCCGGCAGCTGCGGGGTGCAGCAAGGCGGCGCTTCATTGGGACACAACGCAAAGGGTAATCCACCCCGGATCACTTCAACGCAAAGGGTATGTTCTGCGCGCGGCGACTGTAAAGTTCCGTGATCTCATGCGGAACATTTGATGCGCGCAGTGGTATGAATGACACGCGTTTCGGATGCGGCGCAGAAAGCGGGAACCCGACCGTGCGCGACCGGCATGGTTGCGAACGTCCGTTTGAACTAGCGCTCATTGCGCACCTCCCGCATTGCAACCTGCCGGTTGCATCACTCGCTGGCTGGAGCAATGACGCCGAACCCGAATACGGGGTCACGTCCGGGTTCGCCCAGGTCCTTGGCTGACTTGGCGAGCTCATTCTCCGCGCGAATCGCTAGGACGCGATCAGGACGTTGCAGCCGACGCGCGAGTTCCACGGCGATCACCGGGGCCGCATAGGATGTCCCCGAGACCGTCTCGGTATGCCCGTCAGGTCCGGCAACGGTCGTGTCGACGCCAGGCGCAGCAAAATCCACGTAATCGCCCTGGTTCGCATAGATGTAGATCTGGTTCCGGCGATCCACGGCCGTCACGCCCACGACACCGTCATAGGCGGCAGGATACTGCGCGTCAGCGTTGGGCCCCTCGTTGCCAACTGCCGCAACCAGTTTGTGTCCGCGACTGACCAGCCGGCCTGTTACGGCTTCGAGCACCGGGTTCGGCGGTCCGGCAAGGCTCATATTGATCACCGGGATCCTGTTGCGGGCAAGCCAGTCCAGTGCGCGCGCGATGGCATCGACAGAGGCGACTTCCTCGCCGTCCCGCAATTCGGAGAACACGCTCGCGACAAAGATCCGCGATCCCGGTGCAGCCTCGGCGATCCGCGATGCGACCGCCGTGCCATGGCTGTCTGCGGTAGGGCTGGCCAGGCCGAACGTGCGCGTTTCAACCCGCACGGACCCCAGCATTGGGTGGCTTTCATTCACGGGCGCGTCGACAAGGCCAATCGTTGCGGACGTCAGCCGCGCACGAGGCGCCTTGCGGCCGGGGGGCGCAGGTTCTGCGATCGTCGCGCCACCGCGCGCAGGCACATAAATGTGGTTGAAGCTGGCAATGCCTTTCGGATCGATGCGGCGCAGGCCCGCCAGGGCGGTATCGGCATCCTGCTTTCCCGGAACCGCGATGCGGTATCCCCGCAGGCCAAAGCCCGACATTCTGAAAGCCTCGATCACCCTGTACCCATTGCGGGCAAGCCGGGCAGGGGTATGCCGCGAGGCGCTGATCAGAAGCAACTCGCCCTCACGCACACGCTCGCCGCGTTTGTTCTCGGCAATCTCGAGCATGCGCTCGGCACGGTCTGCGCGCGCCTCGGATGCGGACACTGGTCCGGCAACCGCAGCCGCACTGTCTCCGGTCGCGGTCACGGCCATCTCTGGGGCCATCTGCGACTTGCCGTTCGGCGCCGCTAGCGTGCTTGCCGGTTCCGGCTTTGCTCCACTCTTGTCATCATCCTTGCGTCCCGAGTCGGATGAAGAAGGCGAGCGCGCCGCCGCATCGCGATCCCGGCTGTCCGAACGGGACGCGTCATCCTTGCGATCACCATC
>JBILGJ010000088.1:0-8712 GCA_044351125.1 Micropepsaceae bacterium | reverse complement strand
GATTGGCGCCTGGGGCTGATTGGCGCCTTGAGGGCTCACAGACCCTGGATTGCCACACTTCCGGCGAGAACGGCGAGGATCGACAGGCCTGCCCGTGCCGCCGGGTCGCAGATCCAGGCATGAAGGCCCTGCGGCATGTCGCGACCGCCCAGCGTGCCGAGGCCCATCAGGCCGACGGAGAGCCATGCCAGGACCCATCCTGTCCCCATCACTCCGGTGCCGGCACTCGCGGGTGCCAGGCTGAAATGCACGGGCACGATGCCGGCCGCCATGATTGAGAGAAGCGCACAACCGAGCATCACGGGAAGGGCTGACATGCCTGCGCCCGGCGCTGAAGACTGGATGCCCGCTGCCCAGAAAGCGAGCGCGGCGAGCATCGCCCAGGGAAGGCGCGGGTCGGACAGTGCCAGCGTGCCGACGAGGAAGCCTGCAAGCAGTGCTGCCAGCGCGCTCCATGCGATGCGCACCACGCGGGCCGAGGGGGTGCGGGCTGGCGAAACTTCTTCAAGGGCGAGGAATAGCAGAAAGAGCAGGATTGACGACTGCGGCGCGTGGAGAGCAGCGCCAAGTTGGAGGCCTTGCGTGCCGAGCGAGGCCCGGACGGGATCCATCACATGCGTTTCGAGCGGGGCGAAGGCGATCGCGATGGCGGCAGACAGCTGCGAGAGGGCAGCGTGATGCCAAGCGCCCTCTCCCACCGCGCCCTGCAAGGTCGCGATGACCGCAATCGCCAGCAGGATCGCTGCTGCCCTGATGATCCATCCGGCACCCATGCCACCCCCAATGGCTGCGCCGCCTTTCCAATGGCTGGCACCTTACGTCGTCAACCGGCTGACTGCCATAGCCCCCAGGACAGGGATCGCTCCACCCCTCATCCCTTGCTGACGCAGCGGATCCGCGGCCCTTCAGGCCCGCGCGCAAACAACGCAATTGAAGGGCTCTGCCATTAGCGTTAAGCCTTGCGCCATGTCAGCTGGAAGCATCGCCGTCCTTGCTGCCACGCTCGTGGTGGCTGTCATCCTGGGGTTTGGGCTCTACAGCCTGTTTCGTGGCGGGGATTTCTCGCGCACGTGGTCAAACAAGCTCATGCGCATGCGCATCGTGGCGCAGCTTGCAGCCATCATCGTCATCCTTGCCGTGCTCTGGCTGACCGGGCGCGGCCCTCAATAAGGTCAACAACGTGGTCGTTCTCAACCGCATCTATACACGTACCGGCGACAAGGGGGACACGGGCCTCGGCACGGGCAAGCGCGTGCCGAAATTCGACCTGCGCATCGAGGCCTATGGCACGGTCGACGAGACCAATGCCTGCATCGGTGTGGCGCGCCTGTCGGCCACCGGTGAACTCGATGCCATGCTGGCGCGGGTGCAGAACGACCTGTTCGACCTTGGTGCGGATCTCTGCATTCCGGAAGACGGAAGCGAGATCGCGCAGAAGGCCCTGCGCATGAAAGACGCGCAGGTCGAGCGGCTCGAAAATGAAATCGATGCAATGAACGCGCGTCTCCAGCCGCTGACCTCGTTCGTGCTTCCCGGCGGGACGGCGGCGGCTGCACACCTGCACGTTGCACGAACGGTCTGCCGGCGGGCCGAGCGGCTTATCGTCAAGCTTGCGCAGAGCGAGCCTGTTGGCGCATCCGCGGTGAAGTACGCGAACCGGCTTTCGGATTTCCTGTTCGTGGCCGCGCGTCTTGCCAACCTGCCGCAAGGCGACGTGCTCTGGGTTCCCGGCGCCAACCGCACCTGAACTATGCGTTAGTTGCAATCCGCGTCGCGCCCCCTATCCTTGCGCCATCGTCATTCCCTGCAACGGAGACCGTCATGAACCGGCTTCTGGTGATGGGTGTGTTTATTGCCCTGTCGTTGAGCTTACTGTCTTCACTCCCCCCTGCCGCGCAGGCGGCATCGGGCAAAGCCCCTTCCGGGACCTATGCCAACGGCATCACGCGCCTTGAACTGACCAAGGTCCTGACATCGCATGGCATGACCGTGCGCGATGCCACGCAGAACGAGGCGGACCCCTGGCTCAAGGCCAGGACGCCCAAGGGTGTCGAGTTCTACATCAACATGTACCAATGCGCGGGCGAAGGGCCGTCGGGGCGCCGCTGCACCAACCTGCAGTTCCTGGCGCAGTGGGAGCGCAACAAGAATACGACGATCGAGGCGGCCAACATCTATAATCAGAAGTTCGTGTTCGGCCGGGCCTATCTTTCGGAAGACGGCAAGACGTTCATGTTCGACTATTCCGTCAACATCCAGGATGGGGTGACGGCGGGCAACCTGCGCAAGCAGGTCGACAACTGGCTGCGGGTGCTGGATGACGTGCGCGGCCTGCTGAAGGTCTGAGGCCCCCGGGGCTCGGCCAGAAAAACCGGTTTCCTGCATCTCGTCTTGCATTCTAGACTGTGCGTGCCGCGCCTTTGTGGCGGGGCATGCGAGGCACCCATGGTCTTCCTTCCGCTGAAAGACGACAATCAGCTGCGGTATATTTCGTTCCAGTACGGGACGCTGTTGCTGTTCGCGATCAACCTGTTCGTGTTCATCTGGCAGGACTCGCTGCCGGAGGCGGGCCTCGTCAATGTCGCCATGACGGGCGGCCTGGTGCCCAACGTCTTCCTCGGGGCGCGGTTGCCGGGGGACTTTACGGAACTGCCAACGGTCCTCACGCTGCTGTCCTACATGTTCCTGCACGGGGACTGGTGGCACCTGCTCGGAAACATGCTGTTTCTCTGGGTTTTTGGCGACAATGTCGAAGACGCGATGGGGTTCTTCCGTTTCCTGCTGTTCTATCTGCTCTGCGGCGTCATTGCGGGGCTTGCGCATGCGTTTGCCCATCCCGTGTCCGAGGGGCCCCTGATCGGTGCGTCAGGCGCAATCGGCGGCGTTGTGGGCGCGTATCTCTTGCTCTATCCGCGCGTGAAAATGTGGGTGCTGGCCTTCGCGCGCATCCCGCTGAAGATCCCTGCCTACCTGATGGTGGGCGCGTGGCTCGCCTTCCAGATCATTGCGGTGATCTCACAGGTCGAGAGCGATACGGCCTGGTGGGCCCATATCGGGGGCTTTGCCGCGGGGCTGGTGCTGGTTTTCATCTTCCGCCGTCCGGGCCACCGGTTGCTCGCCAGCGGCGCCGACCGCTAGCGTCACCTGCCCGGGTTGTCAGGGCAAACGGCCATTAACCTCTGCCCTGTGGGATTTGGGGCATGGGACAAACGGAAAATGTGGCGCTTCGTTGACAGGTTTATTGCTTGCACGTAATTTGTGCACCGCACAATAGCATCCAGCAGCACGAGGCTCGATCGGCCAGGTCCATCGCGAAGCCGCAAGCCAGATCAGGATTTCCAGCAAACGGGGCCATGAGGCTCCAACAGAGAGATGTTCCGCATGAAGGTGCTTGTTCCGATCAAGCGCGTCGTCGACTACAACGTGAAGATCCGCGTGAAGGCGGACCAGAGCGGTGTCGACCTCGCCAATGTGAAGATGTCGATGAACCCGTTCGACGAAATCGGCGTGGAAGAGGCCATTCGCCTCAAGGAAAAGGGCGTCGCCACGGAAGTGGTGGCTGTCTCGATCGGACCGAAGGAAACGCAGGAAACGATCCGCACGGCGCTTGCCATGGGCGCTGACCGCGGGATCCTGGTGACGGCGCCGGCCGATGTCGAACCGCTCTCGGTTGCCAAGATCCTGGCGGGCATCGCGAAGGCGGAAGGACCGCAGCTGATCATCCTTGGCAAGCAGGCGATCGACGACGACTGCAACCAGACAGGACAGATGCTTGCCCAATTGCTGGGCTGGGCCCAGGGCACGTTTGCCTCGAAAGTCGTCATCGAGGGTGGCAAGGCCGAAGTGACGCGCGAGGTCGATGGCGGCCTGCAGACCGTGAGCCTTGCGCTGCCGGCCATCGTGACGACGGACCTCAGGCTCAACGAGCCGCGCTATGCTTCGCTGCCGAACATCATGAAGGCCAAGAAGAAGCCGATCGACGAGAAGACGCCGCAGGATTACGGCGTCGATGCCAATCCGCGCCTGAAGGTCCTGAAGGTCACCGAGCCTTCCAAGCGCAAGGGTGGCGTGAAGGTCAAGACGGTGCAGGAACTGGTCGAGAAGCTGAAGAACGAAGCGGGAGTGATCTGAGATGGCCGTTCTGCTGATTGCCGAGCACGACAACACGTCGCTCAAGGACTCCACCGCGAAGGCGCTGTCGGCCGCGGCCGCGCTTGGCGGGCCGGTTGACATCCTGGTTGCGGGACACAATGCACAGGGTGTTGCGGCGGCGGCTGCGAAGCTTGCCGGCGCGTCGAAGGTGCTGCTCGCGGATGATCCGCAATATGCGCACCAGCTTGCCGAGACGATGGCGAGCCTGATCGTCGAACTGTCGGGCAAGTATGACAGCATCGTCTCTCCCGCCTCGGTGAGCGGCAAGAACTTCATGCCGCGCGTGGCGGCGGCGCTGGATGTGGCGCAGGTCTCGGAAGTGGTGTCGGTCGATGCCGCCGATACGTTCACGCGCCCCATCTATGCGGGCAACGCCATGCAGCAGGTGCAGGTGCCGGCCGGTGCCAAGAAGGTGCTGACCGTGCGCTCGACCGCATTCAAGGCTGCCGAGGCGAATGGCGCGGCTCCCGTCGAGACGATCGGGGCTGGGGCCAATCCGGGCGTGTCGCAGTTCGTGCGCGAAGAGCTTTCGAAGTCCGAGCGGCCCGAGCTTGCCGGCGCACGCGTCGTGGTTTCGGGTGGACGCGGCATGCAGTCGGGTGACAATTTCCAGATGCTCGAGAAGGTTGCCGACCGGCTGAAGGCCGCGGTTGGCGCCAGCCGGGCGGCGGTCGATGCGGGCTTCGTTCCGAATGACTACCAGGTTGGACAGACCGGCAAGGTGGTGGCGCCCGAGCTTTATATCGCCGTCGGCATTTCGGGCGCGATCCAGCACCTGGCCGGGATGAAGGATTCCAAGGTCATCGTCGCGATCAACAAGGACGAGGAGGCGCCGATCTTCCAGGTGGCCGACTACGGGCTTGTCGCGGACCTGTTCAAGGCGGTTCCCGAACTTGACGACGAACTGAAGAGCAAAGGCTATTGACCGCGCGAGAGCGGCCGCAACCCACAGGGCAGCGAAAAGAGGATCCCATGGACATTCAACGGATCGGTGTCATCGGCGCCGGGCAAATGGGCAATGGCATCGCCCATGTCTGTGCGCTCGCCGGGTATGACGTGCTGCTGCACGATGTGAAGACAGAGAAGATCGAGGCGGCCTTCGAGCTGATCGCGATGAACCTGTCGCGGCAGGTTGCGCGCGGCAAGATCAGCGACGCGGACAAGGACAGCGCCATGAAGCACCTTCATGCGGCGCCATCGCTGGACGCGTTCTCGACCGTCGACCTGGCCATCGAGGCAGCAACCGAAGACGAAAAAATCAAGCGCCAGATCTTCGTGGGCCTTTGCCCGAAGCTGAGCAAGGGCGCGATGATCGCGAGCAACACCTCGTCGATCTCGATCACGCGGCTTGCATCGGTCACCGACCGGCCGGAGCGCTTCATCGGCCTGCACTTCATGAACCCGGTGCCGCTGATGCAGCTCGTGGAACTGATCCGCGGCATCGCGACGGAAGAGGAAACCTTCCAGGCGATGCAGGGGCTGGTGAAGCGGCTTGGCAAGACGCCGGCGAATTCGGAAGACTTTCCGGCCTTCATCGTCAACCGCATCCTGCTGCCGATGATCAACGAGGCGGTGTATACGCTCTATGAGGGCGTGGGCACCGTCGAGGCGATCGACACGGCGATGAGGCTGGGCGCCAACCATCCGATGGGGCCGCTGCAGCTGGCGGATTTCATCGGACTTGATACGTGCCTGTCGGTCATGCAGGTGCTTTACGAGGGGCTGGCGGATTCCAAGTACCGCCCCTGCCCGCTGCTGGTGAAGTATGTCGAGGCCGGCTGGCTTGGCCAGAAGACCAAGCGCGGGTTCTACGACTATCGCGGCGAGAAGCCGGTTCCCACGCGCTGACGACCAGAGGCGCCGTCTCAGGGCGTGCGCGCGGTATTCAGTGCCGTGCGCACGAGCTCGATTGCCTCGGGTGAATCCCATTCCATCGGACCAATCACACGGCCGAGCTCGGTGCCCTCGGGGTCGATGATCAACGTCGTGGGCAGTCCGGGCGCGCGAATGTCCGTGGTCACGCGCATGGACGGATCGACATATATGCCGAGGTGCCTCACACCGGTGCGCTGATAGAATTCCTCGACGGCCTTGCTGCCGCCGCGGTCGACGCTGAGGGCGAGCACCACGACCCCTTCGTCGCCGAGTTGCTGCTGAAGGCGATCGAGCATCGGCATTTCGGCCACGCAGGGCGTGCACCATGTGGCCCACAGGTTCAGCACAACGACCTTGCCGCGGAAGTCGGCGAGCGTCAGGCTCCTGCCCTTGCCGTCGGCGAATGATATCGCCGGCGCAGGCCGGGCTTCGGCTGCGGGCTTGAAGGCGCTGATGTCGCCGAAGCCCTCGGGCCGTTCACCATCACCCGCAAGCATGCGGATGTAGACGACCACGGCCAGTAGCGTCACAATGGCCAAAGCAGCCGCAATGAAGAGATTTCTTCCTTTGAGTTGCATCTTTCCAGGTTCCCGGGACGTCAGGACGGCATGAGCAAGAACGAGATGTGGGGCGGCAGGTTTGCCCAAGGCCCCAGCGAGATCATGAAGGACATCAATGTCTCCATCGATTTCGACCGGCGCCTCTACGCCCAGGACATTATGGCCTCGACCGCGCATGCGCGCATGCTGGCCGAGCGCGGCATTATCGCGCAAGAGGATGCCAAGGCCATCATCGCCGGGCTTACCCAGGTCAAGGCCGAGATCGAGAGCGGGCAATTCACGTTCTCGCGCGAGCTTGAAGACATCCACATGAATGTCGAGGAGCGGCTGAAGCAGATCATCGGTGCGCCGGCGGGCCGATTGCACACGGCGCGCTCGCGCAATGATCAGGTTGCCACGGATTTCCGGCTGTGGGTGCGCGATGCGATCGACAGGCTGGACGGAGGGCTGGTCCAGTACCAGCGCACGCTTGTCCGCCGCGCCGGCGAGCATGCCGCAACCGTGATGCCGGGCTTTACGCATCTCCAGACGGCGCAGCCCACGACGTTCGGTCATCACCTGATGGCCTATGTGGAGATGGCCGAGCGTGACCGGGGCCGGCTTGCGGCGGCGCGCGGGACCACGAACATCAATCCGCTGGGCTCGGCGGCGCTGGCCGGCACTTCGTTCCCGATCGACCGCGAGATGACGACAGCTGGCCTTGGGTTCCGCGAGCCGATGCGCAACTCGCTTGACGGTGTTTCCTCGCGCGACTTCGCACTGGAATTCCTGGGGGCCTGCGCGATCATGACGACGCACCTCTCGCGGCTTGCCGAGGAAATCGTGCTTTGGACATCGCCTGCTTTCGGGTTCGTGCGCCTGTCGGATGCATGGTCGACCGGCTCCTCGATCATGCCGCAGAAGCGCAATCCGGATGCAGCCGAACTGGTCCGGGCCAAGTGCGCGCGGGTGACGGGCTCGCTTGTGACGCTGCTCGGCGTCATGAAGGCGCTGCCCCTGACCTATGCGAAGGACATGCAGGAAGACAAGCAAGCGGTGTTCGATGCGGCGGATTCCGCGGAGCTTGCGCTTGCCGCCATGGCGGGGATGATTGCCGACCTCTCGGTGAATGCCGGGGCGATGCGGGCGATGGCCGGCAGTGCCTTTTCCACCGCGACCGACCTTGCCGACTGGATCGTGCGGGTGCTGGGAAAGCCCTTCCGCGAGGCGCACCACATCACGGGGCGGATCGTGGCGCTGGCGGAGGCGCGTGGCTGTGGCCTTTGCGACCTGAGCCTTGCGGAGATGCAATCGGTTGAGCCGGGCATCAAGGCCGATGTAATGTCGGTTCTGGGCGTCGAGGCGTCGGCGGACAGCCGCACGAGCCTTGGCGGCACGTCCCCGCAGCGTGTGAGGGAACAGGTTCGATTCTGGCAGGAGCGACTGAAATGATTACTCGCGTTATCGTGGTGCTGGCTGTCATTGCCGGGCTTGGCGTTTCGGCCTGCGGCAAGAGGGGTCCGCTTGAGCCGCCGAAGCCCTCGGTCGGACAGGTCCGCTAGACACCTTCAATCCCCGCGCAAAGGCCCCACCTTGCACCATTTTCATTATCGCGATGGCGCTCTCCACGCGGAAGACGTAGCCGTGAGCGAGATCGCCGACACCGTCGGCACGCCATTCTATTGCTATTCGACAGCGACCCTTGAACGGCACTATCGGGTGCTTGCCGAGGCGCTTCCGCCAGGCACGCTCATTGCCTTTGCGGTGAAGGCGAATGGCAGCCTGGCCGTGATCCGCACGCTGGCGCGGCTGGGGGCTGGCGCCGACATCGTGTCGGGGGGAGAACTGAAGCGGGCGATTGCCGGCGGCGTGCCGGCCTCGAAGATCGTCTTCTCGGGTGTCGGCAAGACGCGCGAGGAGATCGGGCTGGCGCTGTCGCATGGCATCCTGCAGTTCAATGCGGAAAGCGAGGAAGAGCTTCTGGTGATCAGCGAGGTCGCCACCTCGCGCGGGCAGAAGGCCAGCGTGGCGCTCAGGATCAATCCGGACGTCGATGCGCGCACGCATGCCAAGATCTCGACGGGCAAGGCCGAGAACAAGTTCGGCATTGCCTGGCACCGTGCAGAGGCCGCCTATGCGCAGGCCG
>JBILGJ010000087.1:0-8720 GCA_044351125.1 Micropepsaceae bacterium | reverse complement strand
TTGCCGCTGGCGCAGGGGATCCGCTTCGACACCGAGTAGTGCCGCGGGGCCTTTTTGGTTTCACATTTCAAGTTGCAGCAGGGGCGAGAGCCCCTGAGGTATGTAAAGAACAATAGTAGAACATTTGCGGCGACGCAAGTGGGCCAAAATGACGCTGCCGATCACGGCCAACCGGGCCCTCTGCCAGATTTCATCGTTAATCCAGTGATCGTTCCGGTTGAACGCGCGCTGTTGCTAGACTGCGGCATTGGGGAAGGGGTGTGACCGATGTCGCTCAGGCAATCGGCGGGGATGATCGTTACGATCGCCGTGGTCATTGGCGTTGACATGCGCCTGGAGTGGCTCGTGCCACTGGCCATGTGCTGCGGTGGCCTTGCGATCTATGGCGTCAGCCTTTTGGAAGCGCGAAGGCGCTAGACCTTGGGTACGGCGCTGAGCGCGGTTTCGAGGTCGGCAAAGGACGGCTGGAAGTGGCTGGGAACACTGCCGCGTCCGATTTCGACCGAGACCTGTGCCGCATTTCCGTGCAGGTGGGCGACCAGCACGTCGCGGATGACGTGGTAGAAAAGTCCCTCCTCGTCGACCGCCGACTTGATGCGGCTTGCGATGGGTGAGACGAAGCCATAGGCGATGAACACGCCAAGGAATGTTCCGACCAGCGCGCCGCCGATCATGCCACCGAGAACTTCCGGCGGCTCGGTGATGGCGCCCATGGTCTTGATGACGCCCAGAACGGCGGCGACGATGCCAAGTGCCGGCAATCCGTCGGCCATGTTCTGGAAGGCGTTGGCGCCTGTGAGCGCCTCGTGATGATGCTTCTCGAGCTGCTTTTCCATAGCGGTTTCGACCTGGTGCGGGTCCTCGAGGCTCATGGTCATCATGCGGATCGTGTCGCAGATGAAATCGGTGGCGAAGTGATCCTTCACGATCCGCGGGTAGTTCTTGAAGATCGATGACTCTTCCGGGTTGTCGATGTGCTGTTCGAGGGCGATCATGCCCTTGGACTTCATCGTCTTGGTCAGGGTGAACAGCAGGCAGAGAAGATCAATGTAGTCCTGCTGCTTCCATTTGGCGCCAGAGAGGATCTTGCCGGTTGATGAAATCGTGGCCTTCAGTGATACGCCGGTCGAAGAGATCAGGAGGGCGCCGATTGCGGCGCCAAGGATCATCGTTGCTTCGTAGGGCAGAGAGTGCAGGATGACGTCGAACTTGCCGCCGGCCCAGACGTAACCGCCAAAGACGGTCACGAAAACGAAGATGATTCCGCCAATCTGAAACATGAGCAGCGCTGCCGAATGTTGCCCCACGCGATCGCGCGCGCAGCTGATTTGAAGTGTGCCTGATTATGGCAACAGCGGCTTAAGGATCGTTGAAGCGTGCGGGAATGAACTGCTAACGCCCGGTTAAGGCTGATTGTCAGTTTTTCGGTCGAGATATCGGCGAACCACATCCCGATCCTTGAGCCATGAGGCCCATTTCTGGAGCACGCGCTCGATCCGGGGGGCGCTGACGCCGAGCTGAACCATGGCGACGCCCCCATTAACGCTTTCCCAGTATTCGGCAATCAGTCCATCACGGAGGCGAAAGCGGCTCATTCCGTCGATGACGACCGGGCGTCCCTGGAACTCGGAAATCGTGGATTTGAATCGGGACAGCGACCAGGCGTATCCCATGTCGCCGCCACAGACGGGGTCGAACATCTGCCAGTGATAGTCGGCTGCATCGCGGTGGAACAGGTTTTCCAGCATGTCCGCGATCGAGTCGCGTCCCGTGTGCGGTCCATAAATGTAGTCGTGGTAGACTGCGTCCTCGGTGAAGCAGGCCGCAAAGGCCTTGCCGTCGCCGGCGGTTGCGGCTTTGGAAAAGCGTGCCAGGAGGTTCTCGAATTCCTGTTGTGTCATGCTCATCATACCCTTGCCGAAATGATCCATACCGCGCCACCCAAAGTGACGGGAGCTCTGTTTGCCAGAGGTCTGAGCCGCTCTTCCAGTGAGACCAGGGCTGAGGTGCGCTCGGCCGGTGTGGCGTCTGAAAGCATGCGTGATACCGGCCCGATTTCGGCGAGGTGCCGGATGGCGTCCGGGAGGTTTTCCCCCATGCTCAATGCTGCGTCGAAGGGTGTCGCCGTGATGCGGTCGAAGCCTGCGCCCGAGAGGATCCGTCGCACGCGCGCCAGGTCGGCGAAGGCGAAGGGGCCCGGGGCTTCGGGACCGAGCTGGGGCTGGGGTGGAAGCAGGTGTCGCACGGCTGATACGGGAAGGCTGACCCATTCGTTCTCGCGCCAGTCGCGCCAACAGGCAAAGACAAGCCGTCCGCCGGGCTTCAGGGCCGTCCGCAAGTTGACGAAGGCCGCGTCGGGATCGTCGAAGAACATCACGCCAAATCGCGAGAAGAGGGCGTCAAAGTCCGGGCTGAAGGGGTGCGTGGCGGCGTCGGCCAGCAGGAATTCGGTGTCCGGGGCGCGGCTGCGTGCGCGGTCGAGCATGGGGCGGGATATATCGATGCCTGTGGGCCGGGTGCCGGCTCGCGCGAGCGCAATCGTGGTTTCCCCGCAGCCGCAACCGATATCGAGGACCCTCTCCCGGCTTGCTGGGGCGAGTTCGTCCAAGATGCGCGCGGATACAGGCGACAGCATGGCGTCGAGCCGTTCCTGCGCGGTTGTCCATTTCTCGCCCGCCACGCCGTTCCAATAAGCGATCTGGTCGGCGTTGGCTCCTGCTGCGGTCATGCCATCTCTCCTTCGCCTTGCCCCTCGAAGCGGTTTACGGGACTTCGGAGGCAAAGAGAAGAGAGGCGGTCAGTTTGCCTCCACCATGCCGAGATGGGGGGCGAGCATGCTGGCCTGGTTGAGGAAGGTGTCGGTGGCCCGGTCGAGGCGGTGCCTTGCTGCAATGAGGGTCTGGCGTGCGGCCTCGATTTCATCCTCGGAGGCAAAGAGTTCGGATGGTGACTTGATGGACAGGCCACGCTCGCCGGCCACAAGCGTAATGTGACTGATTGCGTGGCGTGGCTCGCCCGCCAGAGGCAGCCTGACCTCGAGGGCATCGCGTCCGCCATCGATCAGGTTCACGCCCTGGAAACTGGCGCCGGCTGCAACCGTGTCGATGTTGGAGCGCAGCTGCTCATAGCGATCCGCGATCATGGCACGCTTTTGCGTATCCGGTGTACGCAGCGCCTCCGTCGTCAGGTCGAGCGCCTCCACAAGGTATTCATGGATGGTGTCGATCGCGACCAGCGTGCCTTCGACCGCGAAGACGGCGCGAGCGGCAGCTTCCTCGACCGTCCTGGGCGTTGTCTGCGGCTTGCGTGCGTGACGCAGCACCCGTTCGATCCCGAACCTGATGTCGACAGGCCCTTCCTGTGGCGGAGCGGGTTCGTCCTGACCTGCGAGCACGCGTCGTGCCCTCTCGAACAGCGTTCTTGCCCCGGTGTGGGTTGCGCTTGCGTGCATGCTCGTTCCCTGATGCAAAACCAGTTGTCGAGACTAGGCTTCCCGGGTTAGGGACGCTTTACCGAACAGCGTTTACCCGTGATGAACAAATTCATTCAGAGGCATACATGTCACGCCTGATTGGCCGCTCCGTGGGAGCGGCAACCTATGTCGTGAACAGAATCCGGCGACTGTCGAGGATGGGGCGCTGGCCGCTGACGCTGGGCGTTCGCACGGCCGTGTTCGATGACCGGGGCCATGTGCTTCTGGTCCGCCACACCTATGCGCCGGGATGGCATTTTCCTGGTGGCGCGGTGGATGCCCGCGAGACCATGGCACAGGCGGCTGTGCGCGAGTTGCGGGAGGAGGCCCTGCTTGCGGCGCGTGGTGAGCCGCAGTTCTTCGGGGTCTATCTCAGCCTGACCGAGAACAAGTCGGACCATATCGGGTTTTTCGTCGTGCGCGACTACGAACGTGTCGAAGGGCGAGCGCGCGTGCTCGAAATTGCGGAGGCGCGGTTCTTTGCGACCGATGACCTGCCCAAGGGAACCACTGGCGGAACGCGACGGCGGCTCGACGAGGTGCTGGGTTCCACGCCGCGCCAACCGGCGTGGTGATGATCACCAGGCCATGTCGAGGATATGTCGTATGTCGGCCGGTGTGCTGATGTCCCGCGGATTGCTCTTCACGACGGGGTGGCCTGCACATTCTTCGGCGATGAGCTGCAATTGGTCCTGCCGGATCCCTACATCCCTGAGGCGCGCGGGCAAGCCGAGGTCGCCCACGAGTTCGGCGACCGCGTCGGCTGCCGACAGTTCGGGTCTGCCAAGGGCCAGGCTGATGAGCTTCTGTCGTTCTGCCGTCGCAGGTTCATTCCAGCGCAGGACATGCGGCAGCATGGTGCAGCTGGCATGCCCGTGGTGGACACCATAACGACCACCGAGCACGTAGCCGATGCCATGGCTTGCGCCTGATCCCGACATGAAGCTGCCCGTGCATGCGAGGTGGGCGGCGACCTGGCTCTGCAGGCGCGCGTCAGGATCGCCGGGTACTGCCTTTGTCCGGCGCAGAGAAGTTGCAAACAGGCGGAGCGCCTGCAAGAGGCTTGCGTCCGCGTGGAGATTTGCACGCCTTGCCAGGATGCCCTCGCAGCAGTGATCGATGCCCCGTATCGCACTGGACAGCCATAGCCATTCGGGTGTCAGGGCGCCGATGGCGGGATCATAGATGACGCTCACCGGCACGAGCGGACGGGCACTGAACCCCATCTTCACGCCACGGGCCTCGTCCGTGCCACCTCCGGCGGGCGTCGTCTCTGCTCCGGACAGCGTCGTGGGGATGGCGACCTGCCTGACCCAGGGGTTGGGCGGTGGTCCGGCGGCAGCGGCATGCGCGCGCAGCTCCGGCAGCGATGCTGCATTCCATGCAAGGCCAAGCTGAACGATTTTCATGGCATCGATGATCGAGCCGCCGCCGCAGCTCACAAGCAGGTCGGCGCGTGCGCGGCGGGCTTCTTCGAGCGCCGCCAAGACGCTGGTCATGCCGGCATGTTCGGTGATGCCGTCGAAGATGGCGACGCAGCGTTGTCCCAGCGCGCCAGCCATGAGTGAGACTGCGCCTGTCTCGCGGCGCAGGGTGCGCGAGGTCGCCAGGAAGATGCGGCGCGCACCGAGGCGTTCGACTTCCGAGCCCAGCGCGTCACGAACGGATGCACCAAAGTGCACCCGTTCCTGCGCCGGTGGCTCGAATGTGAAGGGCCTGTTCAAACGGGATCCCATCCGAAGACCGAGGTGGTTGCGCCCGTGTCGTACATCATCGGCTTCATGGCCGGGAATGCATGGTTGCAGATTGTTTCCGGTGTCCAGCCTTCCATTCGCGTCATGCCGCGGACGGGCCTGGACTGTGACATGAGGAAGATCTCGTTGCCACGCGCAACGAAGACCTGGCCGGTCACGTCCTTTGCCTGAGGTGCGATCAATGCGATCGCAAGTCTTGCGACCTGGTCCGCGCGCATGTGGTTGCGCATTCGCTCGACGCGCCTGGCCGAGGCTTCATCCTTGACCGGAATGGTTGCAATCATGCGCGACCAGGCAAAGGGCGCGATGATGTTCGAGCGAACATTCTTGGGCGCGCCTTCCATGGCGATGATGCGTGACAGGCCAGCAACGCCCATCTTGGCTGCGGCATAGTTGGCCTGTCCGATGTTGCCGATGATGCCGCTTGTCGACGTGAAGAGGACGTAGGCACCATCCTGCTGTTCGCGGAAATGCTCGATCGAGGCGCGGCAAACATTGTAGGCGCCGTTGAGGTGGACATTGATCACCATGTCCCAGTCGTCGTCCGACATCTTGTGGAACATCGTGTCCCTCAGGATACCGGCGGGGTTGATGACCGCATGCAGGCCCTTGAAGGTGTCCCTGGCCTGTTCGATCATCCGGCGGACGCCCGCACGGTTGGTGATCGAGTCTGAATTCGACACGGCCTTGCCGCCGGCGGCGATGATCTCCCGTGCGACCATTTCGGCCGGGCCAGCCGAGCCTTCGTCGCCGCCTGCCACGCCGCCCCCCAAGTCGTTCACTACGACGCTGGCGCCTTCGCTGGCGGCCAAAAGCGCACATTCCTTGCCAATGCCGTTGGCGCCGCCGGTGACGAGGACGACCTTGCCATCAAGCATGCCCATTTTGGTTTCTCCCGCGTTTGGTGTTGATCCTGGACACGTTAGCGAGCGGTCAACATTGATTCCAGCCCCCATAGGGGGTTTGTTTTTTGGATCGGGCGGCGCTATTGCGTGGGCGGTGTTTTGGAACCGGGAGCAGGCGCCATGCAGATGCATGCCTGGGTAAAGCGCATCGAGGACATGCTGGGCCTCGGGGGCGAGGAGCAGTCCGACAGCGAGCGCAGGGTCCTCAAGCACATGTCGGACCGTACGCTGATTTCGCGTGACTTGTCGAAGGAGCACGCCGAGTACGACACGTTCGGCGAGTGGCTTGCCGACCGGGTTGCCGAGTTCGGCGGTTCTTGGACATTCATCAGTATCTTCGCCTTGGTGCTGGTGGCGTGGGCGGTTATCAATACCGTCGTACTGATCACGGGTGCTTTCGATCCCTATCCCTTCATCTTCCTGAACCTGCTGCTGTCGATGCTCGCGGCGCTGCAGGCGCCCATCATCATGATGGCCCAGAACCGGCAGTCGGCCAAGGACAGGGCCGCTGCGCTCCATGACTATGAGGTCAATCTCAAGGCCGAGCTGGAGATCATGGCCCTGCACGAGAAGATCGACCACCTGCAATCCGAACTGCTGCTGAGGATGCTGGAGAAGCAGGAAGAACTTGCGAAGATCATCACCGAACTGAAGAACGGACATGTGAAATGAGCGGCGCCACCATCAGGTCTGAAACAGCTGCTGACGCGCGTGCGGTGGATGCGCTTGTGGCGCGGGCCTTCGGGCCGGGGCGTCATGCCAAGAGCGCCTATCGGTTGCGCGAGGGCGTCGAGCCGGTGCACGCGCTCAGTCATGTGCTCGAAATCGATGGCGTTGTCGCCGGTACCGTGCGCTACTGGCCCGTGGGCATTGGTGGCGTGGCGGCCTTGATGCTGGGGCCCATTGCGGTGCGCGAGGATCTGCAGGGGCAAGGCTATGCTCTGCAGCTCATGCAGATGAGCCTTGGGCTGGCGCGATCGCTGGGCCACCGGATCGTGGTGCTGGTCGGTGACGAGGCCTATTACGGGCGGGCCGGCTTTGCCCGGATCCAGCCTTACGGGCGGATCACGCTGCCGGGGCCGGTCGATCTTTCTCGGGTGCTGGGACTTGAGCTTGTGGCGGGCGCGCTGGATGGCGTGACGGGCGAGCTTCGCAAGCTCGGTGTGACCGAGAAGGTTTACGCGGCAGGCGCCGGGTTATCGGCCCTCGCGTCGCCAGCCAGCTAGAAGGCCTCCCACGACAACCAGCAGCGCCAGTGCCGGGTGGAACAACGGCGTCTGGCGGGTTGCACTGACTGCGTAGGCGTCATTGGCCTGCATGCCGATCCAGCCGTTTCCGGCGGCGTTGCGGCCGGGGCGCGTGCGGCGTATGTCAGGGATGCCGTCCTGGGCAATCCAGCTGATGCCGCCCCTGTTTGCGGCGATGAACGGCGCCAGCAGGCTCCGCGTTGCCCGGACGTCCGCGAGTTCCTTCGGGTTCAGAGGGCCGGCTGCGGCGACTGCTGTGAGATTTGCGTCCTTGAGCCGGTAGAGGCCGAGTTCCTCGGCCTTCAGCGTGCCCGTGAAGACGCCGCCCTCGGCGGGGGAGAGTGTTACAGTCTCCTTCCGGCCCGAGGGGAAGGTCACCTCTACCTTCGATGTGCGTTCAGACATTGTGCGGCGGGTGATGCCCAGGCGGTTGCCGACGATCGAACCGCGGAGACGTTCCTCCTCGAGGTCGGGCTCCTGCATCAGCCAGTGTGCGAGGCGGCGCAGCAGTTCGGCCTGCGGGCCGCCGCCCTCGAAGCCGCGCGTCCAGAGCCAGGCATGGTCGGACAGCAGCAGGGCAACGCGACCCTGGTCCACCCGGTTCAGCACGAGAAGAGGCTGGTCGGCGGCGCCACTCATCAGGGTCTGGCCCCTTATCACCGATGACTGGACAATCCGGAACCAGCGTCCCCATGCGGGATTGGTTCCCGGCGCATTGGCGCCGGGCAGCCCCGAGGACACGGGGTGCTTAAGGCCTTCATCGGTGAGGCGGGGCTTGTATCCCTGTTCAATCACCTGCTCGAGCGGCTCGGCAGGCAGCACTGACGAGACGGGTGACTGAAAGAGGCTCATGGGCGAGGCGTATTCCGGGCCCGAGGTCACCAGCAATGCGCCGCCATTGCGGACATAGCGGGCGATGTTCTCGTAGTACGAGAGCGGCAGGATCCCCCGGCGCTGGTAGCGGTCGAAGATGATCAGGTTGAACTCGGAGAGCTTCTCGTCGAAGAGTTCGCGCGTGGGGAATGCGATCAGCGACATCTCGCTGACGGGTGTGCCGTCCTGCTTCTCGGGTGGCCGGAGAATGGTGAAGTGCACGAGCGACACCGAGGGGTCTGCCTTCAGCAGGTTCCGGAGGGTGCGTTCGCCCGCGTGTGGCTCGCCGGAAACCAGGAGTACCTTGAGCTGGTCGCGCACGCCGGTTGTCACGATGGCGGCGCGGTTGTTGAGGAGCGTCAGCTCGTCGGGTCCCTTGTCGACGCCAAATTCGATCACGTTTTCGCCACCATGCGGCAGCGTGAGTTCGATGACGGTCTCCTCGCCCGTCTTGGCGCTCACGGTCTTC
>JBILGJ010000086.1:0-8762 GCA_044351125.1 Micropepsaceae bacterium | reverse complement strand
GGTCCTTCATGCCGGCCGCTTGCAGCGGCATCATAGTGACCGCCGGCCGCCAGTGCCGCAACGGACTTGCCATCACGCATCGCCGGGCTGCAATCGCCCTTCTCGTGGATATGGAAGCCGCGGGTACCTGCAGGCAATCCGCGCAGATCGACAGTCATGCCAAGCCCTGCAGGCGTATCGGAGAGCACGATCAGGCCAATTGGCTCGCCGATGCCACTCTCAGTGACTTTCGACATGCGCACCTCGACACCGGCAGCAACGGCCGGACCTGCCCCATCGTCAACAGTCTCGCAGGCAACGACAAGCGGCAAGGTGAGCAACGCAGTGGCGAACGGAAATCTCATTCTGTCTTAGCCCTTTTTCTAACGGTCGTCAGGAAACCACCCTCAGATGCCGCAACGGCCGACCAGCACCAAGAGCCTGCGCAGCACGCATGATGGCAGCCGTATCAATACCATAGTGGCGGTAAAGCTCGGCGAGTGAACCTGTCTGCCCGAAATGTTCGACGCCCAAGGCTCGCACACGATGGCCACGAACGGCTCCAAGCCATGCCAGCGTTGCCGGATGTCCGTCAAGCACGGTAACAACCCCGCAATCGCGTGGAATGTCGCCGAGCAGGCGCTCGACCAGGCTTCGCGCTCCGGTGACACCACGCTCCCGCGCGCGCTGGGCCGCCGTCCATCCGGCGTTGAGCCGGTCGGCGGACGTGATCGCAAGAAGACCAACGTCACGACGGTCCTCGGCCATCAAGCCGGCTGCTGCGATTGCCTCGGGCGCGATCGCCCCTGCATAGGCGATAACGACCTCGGCGTTGGGTCCGGGTCTTCGCATCCAGTAGGCACCATCGATGATGTCGCGTGCCAGGGCATCGGTCATCTCCCGCTTGGGTTGCTCGATGGGGCGCGTCGAAAGGCGGAAATAGACCGAACCTCCCGTCTGGTCGCGAAGCCAAGTTCGCTCATCCGGATCCCCCTCGCCGTCACGCTGGATGTAATCCATGGCAAAGCGCATCAGCACGGCAAGCTCGTCGACAAAAGCCGGCTCAAAACTGCACAGGCCATCCTGCGACAGGCCAATCAGCGGCTGCGCGATGGACTGATGCGCGCCCCCCTCGCCCGCCAGCGTGATGCCGGAAGGCGTTGCCACGATGATGAAACGCGCATCCTGGTAGCAGGCATAATTCAGCGCATCGAGGCCACGGGCAATGAACGGGTCGTAAAGCGTGCCGATGGGGATCAAACGCTCGCCATTGATGGAATGCGACAGCCCGAGTGCCGAAAGCAGGATGAACAGGTTCATCTCGGCGATGCCAAGCTCGATATGTTGCCCCTTCGGCGAGAACTCCCAGGCAAAGGTCGAGGGAATGCGTTCACGCTTGAACGTGTCGGCCACCGTCTCAAGGGCAAAGAGGCCTCGCCGGTTCACCCACGCACCCAGGTTTGTCGAGACGGTCACATCAGGCGCGCACGTCACCACGCGCTGGGCAAGCTCGTGCTTCTCGCGCGCGAGTTCATGCATCAGGTTACCAAAACCCGCCTGCGTGGACGTCACGGGTTGCGGGGCAAAGGACAGCCTGTCAGGCACCTCCACCACGGGCGCCTTGAGGCGGCGTTCTCCTCCCTGAACGAAGGGGACCGATTTCAGGAACCCTTCCAGCGCCGACGCCCCGGACGCGAGGCCCTCGAAGCGATCCCACTCGTGACCGTCGCGTATGCAAAGCTGTGACTTCAGGGTCGCAATCTGCTGTGGGGTCATGAGCCCGGCATGGTTGTCCTTGTGCCCCTGAAGCGGCAGGCCATGCCCCTTGATCGTGTACGCGATGAAACAGACAGGCCGATCGCTGTTGCAGGCATTGAAGGCATCGAGCAGCGCCTCGACGTCATGACCGCCCAGATTGGTCATGAGGGCCTCGAGCTCCTCGTCGCTGCGCCTGTCCAGCAATGCTGTGACGGGCCCCTGGTCTCCGATGTCGTCCTCAAGCCGCTTGCGCCACGCCTTGCCGCCCTGGAAGGTCAACGCGGAGAACAGCTGGTTGGGACAACGCTCGATCCAGTCCCTGAGCACGTCACCGCCGGGCTCGGCAAACGCAGCCTCAAGTCGCCGTCCAAACTTGAGGATCACGACATCCCAGCCAAAATTCCGGAACAGGCTTTCGAACCGGGACCACAGCCCCTCCCGGATCACCGCGTCAAGGCTTTGCCGATTGTAGTCGACGATCCACCACGTGTTGCGGATGTCGTGCTTCCAGCCCTCGAGCAGGGCTTCGAAGATGTTGCCTTCGTCCATCTCCGCGTCGCCAATCAGCGCGACCATCCGCCCTTCGGGCCTCGAGAGACCCCAGCCATGGGCACGCACATAGTCCTGCACCAGAGACGAGAAAAGCGTCTGCGCAACCCCCAAACCAACCGAACCGGTCGAAAAGTCGACATCATCGGTATCCTTGGTTCGTGAGGGATAGCTCTGCGCGCCCTTGAAACCCCTGAAGTTCTTGATCTTTTCCAGATCCTGCTGCCCCAGAAGGTACTGGATCGCGTGGAAATTCGGGCTTGCATGGGGTTTGACGGCGACACGATCCTCGGGCCGAAGAACCGCAAAATACAGGACTGACATGATCGTCGCGAGAGAAGACGACGAGGCCTGGTGCCCGCCCACCTTCAGTCCGTCATCGTTATCCCTGAGGTGGTTGGCGTTGTGGATGGTCCAACTGGCAAGCCAACGCACCTTCCGCTCGAGTTCCTGCAACAGCTCGATTGTTCGACTGTCAGCCATGTGCCCGGTTCCGCAACAAGTGAACCCGGACCATACATCGCCTGACTTGGCGGACCTAGAGCCCTGCTACGAGCGGTCCTCCTGCTTGCGGCGGCTCTGACCAAGCAAGGCCGCCAACCCATTGAATAACGCGAGGAACAGCACAAACACCAGCGCCACCCCAGGTGGGCTCAGCGTCTCAAGGTAGGAGTAAACGACCAACGTGGTCGGAATGGCCGCGGCAGTCGCCAACCCGTGCTTCGTGGCCAGCCCTGTTGCATTCGCCATTCTTTGCCTCCCTTGGATCCGGTTCGGAATCGACCTGCCCCTCGCAGCATGCGCGCCGGCGCCCCAGCGCGCAACGTCATCGCCTCACCCAGACCCCGATGTTAACGGGGTTTTAGCCAAGACATTGTAAGCAAGACATGCCTTCAGGCCGACTGGCCGGCCCAAAAGACCCACATTGGAACCAACCGATGAAGAAGCTTTTCCGGAACCTGATCACGACCACGCCGGCCCGCCGCCAAGGCTTCTGGCTTGCAGGACAGTTCCGCAGCGAGAAGCATCCGATGGCCGACGACGCGATCGCCGCCTGGAGCGAGTTCATGGGCCGCGACTCCGCCGAACTCTGGATCGCAGCGACTGCGCTGAAAGATGCGCCCGCCGCACCACGAACCCACCTCACGGCTGGCTGACCCTTTACAAGGGACACCATGAAACGCGACTTGTCCTTAGCGCACGCAGCGCAGCCCATGGCAAACGGGGACAGATAAGGCCTCAAAACTATCCAAAAGTGGTAGTCCATCAGGCAGGCCAGGCTGCACGCAGGAATGGAATCCTCCGCACCCCCTAACGCCACACAGGACATTTCCGCGACGCGTTGTCCCCGGAAGCCGAATTTACCGTATTTCAACCCAAATCCGGGTTGACCCCCAAGCATCGGCTGGTAAGTACCCGGTTAACTGGGTAGGCGCTGCTCCCCTGCGGCGTCCAGTTCAATAAGGGGTTCTTCATGCGATCCAAGTTTATCCTGCTCGGCACCGTTGCCGCGCTCTCACTCATCTCCACGTCGAACACCAACGCGCACCAGCAGGGCTGGTACATAGGCCTCGAGGCCGGCGCCAACTGGATCGGCGACAATGATTTCACGCTCAGCAGCGACTATGTCGCAAACGGGGTAAGCAAGGTCAGCCTGTCCCAGATCGAAAACCTGGGCGGAAGCCTTGACTTCGACACAGGCTGGGCAGGCTTCGCCACTGTCGGCTATGGCTTCGACAACAACTGGCGCGTCGAACTTGAAGGTGGCTATCGCACGAATGACTTCGACGTGGCCTACGGAAAACACTCCGGTCCGTCAATGACTGCGGAAGCTGCGCCATGGACATTCGACGAGATGATGTTCAACGGCAAGGCCCCCACAGGTTCGCTTGAAGAGTGGACCGCGATGGTCAACGTCATCTACGATGTCCCGCTCACCGAGAAGATTGATCTGAACATCGGTGTTGGCGTGGGCGTCGACTTCTCGAACCTGGAAGTCGCCGGCCTCGAGGACAGCGACACGAACTTCGCGTATCAGGCGATCGTCGGCGTCAGCTACCAGATCTCCAAGCGCCTCGACATGACGCTGACCTATCGTTACCTCAACGTCGACGCACCAAGCTACTCGGGCACCTCCTATCCCGAGATCTACACGGCAAACCTCGAGGACATCGAGAAGCACACCGTCACCGTCGGCCTGCGCTACGACCTGTACGAGGATGAGGCGCCGGTCGCACCGGTGACCCCGCCGCCGCCGCCGGCGCCAGCTGCAGAGCCCGAGCAGTTTGTTGTCTTCTTCGGCTTCAACAAGTGCAACATCACGGCGGAAGCCGATGCCGTCCTGTCTGAAGCGGCAGCCGCTGCCAAGACGCAGGGCTCGGCCTCGGTTCTGATCGTTGGCCACACCGACACGGTAGGCTCGAACAGCTACAACCAGAAGCTCTCGGAATGCCGCGCGAACGCAGCCAAGTCAGGCCTGGTTGCCAAGGGCATCGGCGAAGGCCAGATCTCGGCCACGGGCCGCGGCGAGACCGAGTTGCTGGTCAAGACCGGTGACAGCGTCAAGGAACCGCAGAACCGTCGCGCGACGATCGATCTGAAGAAGTAGATCCCGGGCCAAGGCCCAGACATTTTCTGAAGGAAAGGGCGGGCGCAAACCCGCCCTTTTCTTTTGCGTTGCGGCCGTAACCGGGCAGGCACCCTCAGTGCCTTGCCGCAAGCACCCGAATGCACGACACTGCTTCCAACGCAAAAAACGTAATTCACGCGCAGCGACAGGGCAGGACACGCATGACCATCGGACCAAGAGTGCGCATCACACTGGCTCTCGTCGCCACACTCGCGGTCGCCGGATGGTTTCTCTGGCAACAATACTGGTACTATCTGCCAGGCATCATGCAGGCGCTCCGCGATCCGGTAGGCGAAAACCAGAATGTGGACTGGACACCGCCTACAGGCGCCGCAGCACCAGCCGGCGCGCCCAACGTCATTCTCATCGTCGCAGATGACTTGGGCTACAATGACATCACCCTGAACGGAGGTGGCGTTGCCGGCGGTATCGTAAAGACACCGAACATCGACTCCATCGCAAGGAACGGGGTCAATTTCGCCCGCAGCTACGCCGGCAATGCAACCTGCGCACCCTCACGGGCAGCCATGATGACGGGACGCTTCGCAACCCGCTTCGGCTTCGAGTTCACCCCCACCGGCCTGCAGCATGCAAAGATCATCGGTGTCGCCGAGAACGCATCGCCCTGGCCGACGATCTATCACGCAGAGCACGAAGCGACCTACCCCGCCACGGGCAACATGCAGGTTCCGCCAACCGAAGCGATGCTGACGGAACGCCTGCGCGAAAGAGGGTATCGAACCCTGGGTGTCGGGAAATGGCACCTTGGAGATTCGCCCACCTCGCGGCCCGAAGCCCGTGGCTTTGACGCCTTTCTGGGCTTCAACGCCGCAACGGCGCTCTACCTGCCCAAGAACGACCCGCAGGCAGTCAATGCAGAAAACCCCGCATATCCGCCGGACAAGTTCCTATGGGCAAACCTCGCCTATGCCGTGAAGTTCAAGGGCGGCAACCGGTTCGCCCCCAAGGGCTATGTGACGGATTACTTTGCCGAAGAAGCCGCACGTGCGATCGCGGCAAACCGCGACCGGCCCTTCTTCCTCTACGTGGGCTTCACCGCGCCGCATCTGCCGCTGCAGGCGTTGAAGTCAGACTATGACAGCCTTGCCGAAATCGAAGATCATCGTCTGCGTGTCTACGGTGCGATGATCAAGTCCCTCGATCGCGGCGTCGGAACCATCCTTGACGCCCTGAAGAGCAACGGGCTGTCGGACAACACGATCGTGATCTTCACGAGCGACAACGGAGGGGCCGGCGCTGCCGGTCTTGCAGATCTCAACGCCCCCCTGCGTGGCTGGAAGTCCACCTTCTACGACGGCGGGATCCGTGTCCCCATGTTCGTGCAGTGGCCAGCGCGCCTGAAGGCAGCCGTCGTCAACACCCCGGTCGGCCACGTCGACATCTTCGCGACCGCCGTCGCGGCCGCAGGGGTCGAGCCAAAGACAGACAAGCCGATTGACGGCCTTGATCTGGCGGCTATCGCAGAGGGGACGCTCAGCCCCAACCGCGTCATGTTCTGGCGTTCGGGTGGCTACAGCGCCATCCTGAAGGGAGACTGGAAGCTGCAGCGCGTCACGCGGCCCGCGCCCGCCGACATGCTCTACGACCTCTCGACCGACCCGGGCGAACGCCAGAACCTCGCGGCCACCGCAACGGACCGCCTGGCCGAACTGCAGGCGGACCTCGAGGCAATGCAGGCCTCAAGTGCCCCGCCACTCTGGCCGTCGCTCATCGAGGCACCTGTCCCGCTCGACGGGCCGATTGATGGCACGTACGACACGACCAACGCCTACGTCTACTGGTCGAACTGATCAGGCAAGAACCGGGCCCGCCTACCAGATGCGGACCCGTTCCTCCGGCGGAACATAGAGCTTCCCGTCAGCCTTCACGTCGAAGGCCTTGTACCAGGCATCCATGTTCCGGACGGTACCATTCGCCCGGAATTCGCCAGGCGAATGAGGCCCCGAGATGACCTGGTTGCGGAGCGCTTCATCACGCATGAGCTGCCTCCAGATCTGCCCGAAACCAAGGAAAAAGCGCTGCAGGCCCGTAAACCCGTCAAGCACCGGCGGCTCGCGGCCTTCGATCGAAATCAGATAGCCCTCAAGCGCAACATTCAGGCCGCCAAGATCACCGATGTTCTCGCCCAGCGTCAGGCGTCCGTTCAGGAACAGGCCCGGAAGCGCCTCGAACTTCGCATACTGCGCCGCCAGCTTGTCACCAAGCGCCTTGAAACGCGTCTCGTCTTCCGCATTCCACCACTTGCGCAGGATACCGTCGCCGTCTGACTTGGAACCTTGGTCATCGAAGCCATGGCCCATCTCGTGGCCAATCACAGCGCCAATGCCGCCATAGTTCACGGCCGGATCCGCATTCACGTCAAAGAACGGCGCCTGCAGGATCGCAGCCGGGAAGACGATCTCGTTCCACACCGAACTGTAATAGGCGTTGACGGTCTGGGGCGCCATGCCCCACTCGTTGCGGTCAGCCCCAACAGCCAGACGCTTCAGGTCGCGCGCACGCGTGAACGCAAGCTCTCGCTTGTGGTTCCCGAAGGCATCACCCGCGACGATCTCAAGACCGGCATAGTCACGCCACTTGTCAGGATAGCCGATCTTGACCCTGATCTTCTCGAGCTTGGTCAGCGCAGCAGCCTTGGTCTCCTCACTCATCCAGGGAAGCTTGCGAATGCGAATCTTGTAGGCCGCCCGCAGGTTCTCGACCAGCTTGGCCATTTCCGTCTTCGCCCGCGGCGAAAAGGTCTTGCGCACATACAGCTGCCCGACGGCCTCTCCCATCGGTGCGTTGAACGGTGTGCCGCTCATGGCCGTCACGGCACGCTTCCAACGGTCACGCTGCTGGGGTTGGCCGGTCACGACCTTGCCGTTGAAAGCGAACGCCGCCTCGTCAAACGCCGCAGGCAGAACCTCGGCAAACGCATTGAGATAATGGAACGTCAGATAGTCACGCCACTGCGTCACCGGCGTCTCGCGGAACAGTTTGGCAAGCCCCTGCACGGCGTCGGTTTGCGCGACGATGAAGAAGTCCTGCGACGGTGCCCCCAATGAGTCGAAGGCCGCTTGCCAGGGAAATTCGGGCGCAAAAGCGATCAACTCGGAACGCGTCTTGGGATTGTAGGTCAGGTCCCTGTTGCGAGACTTGTCGCGCGGCCAGTGGATCGTGGCAATGCGCGTCTCCAGCGCGATGATCTCTTCGGCCTTCCGGCCAGTCCCGCGGTGCCCTGCGAGTTTCAGCATCGTACCAATGTAATCGGTATACTGCCCGCGGATCGAAGCGAATTTCTCATCCTGCTTCAGGTAATAGTCGCGGTCTGGCATGCCAAGCCCCGACTGGCCGATGCTGACCACATAGACATCCGGACGTTTTGCATCGAGCGTTATTCCCATGCCCACTGGCAGCAGCCCGCGGAACGCAGGAGAAGCCCAGAGCGCAACCACGTCTTCGTGCGTCTTGAGCGCGGCAATGCGATCAAGATCCGGCTTGGCAGGAGACAACCCCTTTGCGTTGATTGCCGCCACATCATTATAGGCCCCGAAATAGTCGACCACCTTCCGCTCGACCGACCCCGGCACCGGGTTGGCACCGGCAGCCTCCTCGATCACGGCACGCACATCGTCCTCGGACTTGGCCGCAAGCTCATTGAAGGACCCCCAACGCGAACGGTCGTCGGGGATCTTTGTATTCTTCATCCAGGTCCCGCCGACGAACCGGAAGAAATCATCCCCGGGAAGAACAGCGCGATCCATACCAGCAAGATCAAAGCCCCAGTTGCCGATGACAGGCTTTCCATCAGGTAGCACAGACGTTGCGCGCGGCGACGCACAGC
>JBILGJ010000106.1:0-8040 GCA_044351125.1 Micropepsaceae bacterium | reverse complement strand
ACCGGGAGCGCAGTCAACCAGCAACGGGGAATCCGATGGCTGGGAAATGCACGCCAAGGCGTCGGACGCTGCTGCGCGCGGCAATTCGGCCATGGCGACACGCAACAGGGCACGGCCTGCGATTGTTGTCGAAGCGCCGAGCTATGCGGGACCCACCAACACGACGGGCAGGAATGTCCTTGTTGGTGTCGTGGACACGGGCATCTGGACGGCCCATTCGGAATTCACGGGGCGCATCGCGTCGGGTGGCGCGTGCTTCGGGACCACAAGCGCGTGCTCGGGCACATCTGCCATGGGCAACGACAACCACGGACATGGCACGCATGTGGCGGGCATCATCGGCGCGGCCGCAAATGGTCGAGGGACGACGGGCGTTGCGCCGGGGAGCCTTCTCCTGCCCGTGAGAGTGCTGGACGCCAATGGTGGTGGAACCTCGACGACGGTGGCCCAGGGCATAAGCCATGCGGCTCAGCGCGGGGCCCGCGTCATCAATATGAGCCTCGGCGGACAATCGCCGACGCCAGACCTTTTGACCCCGCTGCGGACGGCTGCCACGTCGTCCGTGCTGGTTGCTGCGGCAGGAAACTCGGGTAACTTCCTGTCCCCCGCCTATCCGGCCGCCTACGCAACGCAGACTGGCGTTGCAGGCAGCATGATCATCGTGGGATCGGTCAATTCATCCAATCGCATCTCGTCGTTCTCGCAGACGCCGGGCAATGGCGGCTGTGCAACTTCGGCGGGCGTCACACGCTGTCTCAGGGATTTCTTCCTGGTCGCGCCGGGCGAGAGGATCTCGTCGACCTATCTCAACAACACCTATGCGCAGATGTCGGGCACGTCGATGGCGACGCCCTATGTCTCGGGCGTTGCGGCCCTCGTGATTGGTGCGGCTCCCTATCTCACCAACCGCCAGGTTGTCGACATCCTGCTGCGGACGGCGACGGACCTTGGTACGCGCGGCACCGATGCCGTCTATGGTCGCGGACTTGTGAACCTGAAGGCGGCGCTTGCACCTGTGGGCGTCAAGTCGATCGCGACGTCGGGCCTCTCGACGAGCTCCTTCACGGGTTCGGGTGATGTTTCGGGATCTGCCCTTTCCGGCCCCTTGGGCGCGGGCTTGCGGAATTCGAGCATGCTGCGCTCGATCACGTTCTTCGATGAGTATGGACGCGATTTCAAGACGGACCTGACCCGGTCGGTGGCGTCGTCGGCGATCAGTCTCGACCATCTTGTGAGCAAGCCAGCCTGGGCAACGCAGTTCGTGTCGTTCGAGGGCGATGGCTACAGCGTCCGCGGGCTGGTGGCTGACACGAGCAAGAACGATGTTTACTCGCTCGGCTTTTCCGAGGATCCGTCGGACACGCTTTCGGATGTCGTCATCACCGCGCGCCTGACGGACGTAGCCAGCGTGCGCTTTGGCCACAACGCCGGCATGGAGGGACTGGTGAACAGGCTCGACCTTGCGGCAGATGCGCGCTTTGACGGCCTGTTCCTGTCGGCCTCGGCGATGAACTCGCCCTTCCTGGCGCTGACCGGCGGCGGTGATACCGGCGCTGCGTCCCTGCGGCTCGGTCGGGATGTCATGCTGACTGTTGGCTATTCGCAGCTCGAGGCCGAGGAAGAGGATGTCCTGCCGACATCGGTCATGGCCAGCGACGAGCAACTTGCGATGATCAGGGATGACGCACCGCAGACGCGATCGGCGCAAAGCACGCTGGCGGCTTTGAGCTGGAACCTTGCGCCGTGGGCGATGGTCGGGGTCAGCCTCGCGCAGACCGACGAGGAGAATGGCATGCTGGGCTCGACCGAGAACGGTGCGCTGGCGCTGACGTCAGAGGCATCAACGCATTCGGTCGGTGCATCGACGAGACTTGAGCTTGGGGGTGACGTTGCCCTGTCGGCGTCGTGGAGCATGGGACGCACCGATGCGTTGCCAGTCGCGGGCAGCATCGTGCAGTCCTATTCACAGGTTGAATCGCAGTCGTACGGCATCGCCCTTGCGCGGCGGGGGATCTTCTCGGACTTTGACAGCCTTGGCCTTGCGGTGTCCCGCCCCCTGCACATCACGTCGGGCAGCGCAACGATGCTTGCCTCGAGTGGTGTCACGGACGATCGCGGGATCGTCTATGCGCAGGAGATCGTCTCGCTTGCGAGCGCGACGCCCGAGACAGACTACGAGCTGGGCTATACCACGCTGCTGTCGGTCGAAACGATGCTGCAGGCCAGCCTGATCTACCAGCAGAATGCGGGTGGTGAAGCCGGCACGAATGCCGTTGCCGGCCTTGTAACGGTCACGACGCGCTGGTGATGCTGCCCGCGGGCGTGCGGTACCAGTCGATGCCGTTCTCATCTCGCTGGCGCGCAATCTGTCCGCGCGCCAGCAGGCAGTTGAGGTGGGCAAGGCTTTCGCCCGTGGCCATGCCGTAGTTGCCGGCGGTGATCTTCGTGCGGAACAGGGCCGGGAAGACCTGAACGGCCTTTCGCGGCTCGACGCAGAGTTCGACGATCTTGCGCAGGCCATCCTCGTGATCTTCGATCAGGCGCGTCATGCGTCGCGTCACGCCATAAAAGGGCTCGTTGTGCGCCGGGAGGACCAGCGTGTCGTCGGGGATCGTTGCGCGCAGGTTGCTGCATGAGTCGAGCCAGTCCTGCAGCGGATTGGCCTCGGGCTCGGTCGGGAAGACGCTGACATTCGACGAGATGCGCGGCAGGATCTGGTCGCCCGAAATCATGAGCTTCATCTCAGGGCACCAGAGGCAGGCATGCTCGGGCGCGTGGCCGCGTCCGACAACGATGCGCCAGGTGCGACCACCGATCACGTGCTCCTGGCCTTCGACGAGCCTGATATAGGACTGCGGCAGCTTGTATACGCCCGAGCCGAAGCCGCCGAAGCGCTTGCGATACACGTCGAGCGAGGCCTCCGACCATCCGGCGGCACGATAGAAGGCAACGCCCTCTTCCGGCGCCGGCTGGCCCGTGTCCATCACCAGCGTGCGGCAGAGAAGGTAGTCCGTGCGCGACATGTAGAGGGGCGCACCGAAGCGCTCGCTGATCCAGCCGGCAAGGCCCACATGATCGGGATGAAGATGCGTGACGAAGATCCGCGTCACCTTGCGGCCGCCCAGCGACTGCCAGACCTGTTCCCAGAGTTCCTGCACGGCGGGCGCATTGATGCCGGTGTCGACGATGGCGATGCCGTCACCATCCTCGAGCGCCCAGACGTTGATGTGGTTGAGCTGGAAGGGCAGCGGCAGGCGGATCCAGTGGACGCCGGGGGCAACCTCGATGGTGCGGCCTGGCTCTGGCCTTTCGGGAAAGGGGTATTTCAGTCCATCGCGCTCGAGCGGGATGGATGCCTCTCGGCCGTCGAGGGTCATCGTCATGGCAGGCCTGATTCCAATTGCGGGTTGACCTACGTTAGGCTTCGGGGGGACGGGGCGCAAACCGAATGCTAAACGCCCTGCTTTCCCCTGCGTCCCGCGGGTGCTGCAGGAATTGCATGCCGTGCCTTGAAACCGGGCTTCAGCCAGCGCAATTCGGGCGGCCCGCCGGCGTCCTTGTCCCAGACAAACCAGGCATAGGCGGTCGTGCCGCTGCCGGCGCGGGGTGCGTCCTTCATGTAGAAGGTGATGCGCTCGCTGAAGACCCAGACCCGTGATGGCGGCGTCTTGAGGAAGATGCTGTTGGCCCTGTTCGCGCCCTCGAGGAACGCAAGGCGCAGCAGCAGCGCCAGCTTCCGGCGTGCGAGCTTGAGGCCTTGCGCGACGAAGGCCTCGGCAGCGTTGTAGGGCGGATTGGTGATGATGTTGTCGACCGGACGCGTTGCACGCAGGAAGTCGACGCCGGATTTGCCGAAGCCGCGCGCGTGCAGGTCGCTTGCGCGTACGTCGTATCCGGCCGCTGCAAGGACGCGGGCCATTTCCCCGTCGCCACAGGCGCATTCCCAAATGCGACCTTCGAAGCCTTCGCTCTCGATCAGCGCGTGGGTGGCCCATGCCGGTGTCGGGAAGAAGTCCGGGCCGTCGAGATCTGCCTTGCGACGGGCGGGCGGCTTGAAGGCACCATTCAGGTTGTAGGTCCGGTCGGGCCGGCTCATTCGATCCCGGGCCTGGTGTAGGGACAGCCCTGCTTCCCGCAATCCTTCTTCTGGGAGGGCGCGGAATAGGTTCCGCATACACCACACCGTGTCATGTCTTCGGAGGGCAGGCTTGATTTCGGGGGTTGCTGGGCGCGGCGCAACGCCTCCTGAAATTCCTCTCTCAGGCGGATGATGCGTCCCTTGATCGCGAGATAGGCCAACGTGCCGATGGCCAGCAGTACAAGAATCCAGACCATGGAAGGTTATAGCCCATACCTGGACCAGAGCGCACGCTCTTCGATGGTGTCGAGCAGGCTGTCAGCCCATTGCAGCGGAAGCGTCGGGCCCGAAACGCCACTGCGTTCGGGGTTCAGCCAGGATCTGCGCGGCTGGATCAGGCGGAACTCGACGTCTTCACCAAACTTGCGTTCGCAGACCGAGCGCAAGTCTCCTGTGCCGTCGATGAGGCCCAGCGCGGCAGACTTCGCGCCGGTCCAGAACATGCCCGAGAACATCTCGCCCTCGTCGCCCTTGAGGCGGCCCTGACGGCGGTTGCGGACCATTGCCTTGAAGCTTTCGTGCACTTCCCGCTGGAGCGCCTCGAGGTGTGCGGTGTCGCGGGGGTCCTGGGGGCGGAAAGGATCGAGCATGGCCTTGCGATCGCCTGCCGTATACACGCGCCGTTCGACGCCGATCTTTTCGATGAGCTGGTGGAAGCCGAAGCCTTCCGACACCACGCCAATCGAACCGATGATGGAGTTCTCGTGCGCGTAGATTTCGTCGCCTGCCAGCGCCAGCATGTAGCCGCCGGACGCGGCGACGTCCTCGGCGAAGGTCAGCACCGGCAGTTCGGTCTCGGCCGCCAGCTTGCGAATGCGATCATGAATGAGTGCCGACTGTACCGGCGAACCGCCGGGCGAATTGATGATGATGGCGACTGCTTCCACGGAGTCGTCATCGAAGAGCTTCTCGAGTTGCTCGGCAACGGACGCCATGCTGAGCCCGCGGTTGAGCCCTGTTCGCATGCCGATCGCGCCGCTGAGGCGAAGGACGGACACGGTGGGAGGTGTCGAACCTGAAACCAGGCGCCACACCTTGCTTGTAATGCTCTTGGCCATGCCTGTTATGTAGACAGCGCCTTGCCGCGCCGCAAGATTTCTTCCGCTGCGAAGGCAGGCTTTCCATCCGGGTCGTGCAGGAGGAGCCCCGGCGACATCACCAAGGGTGCCGCGGAGTTCGCCTGTGCAAGCAGGATCATTCTCTTGGCCGCGACGCCCGCGCGTGGCCAAAGCGGAATGACGGTGACACCGCGGCCGTGTGGGGACAGGGCTTCAAGCGCGACGGGCAGTTGTGCCGGCGGGAGGATGGCGGCGACCGTACCACCGGGCCGCGTGATGGCCCGCGCCAGTCTCAACCAGTGAAGCAGCGAGGCTGCCCCGATGGACTTGGCGGAGGCCTTTCTGTCATCGGGCGCCCTTGTGCCGCGGGTCTCGTCGTGGAAGGGCGGATTTGTGAGGACGTGATGGAAATGCTGTCGCGGAAGGTTGCGCGCGCGGCCGGCCAGATCGGCTTCCATCACCTCGAAACATCCGGAGAGATCATTGCGGGCTGCGTTCTGTGCCGCGAGACCCAACATGTCGGCGTCGATGTCGACTGCGGTGACATGCACGCCGCTGACACGTGCCGCGACGCACAGGCCCGCCGTGCCAGCGCCCGCGCCAAGGTCGCAGACGCGTTGCCTAGGACGCGCGGGCACGGCAGCTGCGAGCACCACGGCGTCGAGCCCGGCGCGAAAGCCCTTGCGCGGCTGCAGGATCCGCAGCTGGCCGCCCAGGAACGCGTCGTCGGTCAGGCTGGCTGCGTCCAATGGACGCTGATCAGGGGGCAAGGACATGCCCCAGCCCCGCGTCCTTCAGGAGTTGCCGGGCCCGGCGCAGGTCCGTTTCGTCAACCATCAGACGCCGCGGTATGGCCCCGATGTTGCCCTCCATCATGTTCATGTGCTCGTCAAGGCCCACGTAGCGGATGTGCTCGGATTGCAGCAACGCGCGGACATAAGACAGCATGACCATATCATTGCTGCGCAGAAGCTCGACCATGGCGGCTTGCGTGACCTCGCTCACTCTTGACCCGGGGCACGCCGGGATTCAATGTCCCCCTTGTCAAAGGGACGTCCGGCGCATCCTAGTGCGCGGCAACAGCAGGTCAAACATCTTGCGTGCCATCCAGCGATTGAACAAGGGGGCCGGAGAGCCCAAAGGGGCGGTTGACCGCCTGTTCCGGCTCGTCGAGACCGACCTGCAGCACGTGAATGGCCTGATCCTCGAGCGCATGCGCTCGGACGTGCCGCTCATTCCAGAGCTGGCGGGCCACATCATCAATTCGGGTGGCAAGCGGCTCAGGCCCATGCTGACGCTGGCTGCGGCCCAGATCTGCGGCTACCAGGGGCTGGGCCACATTCGACTGGCGACTGCAGTGGAATTCATCCACACGGCTACCCTGCTGCACGACGATGTGGTTGACGAGAGTGACCTCAGGCGGGGCAAGGCTGCGGCCCATGTGATCTGGGGCAATGCGCCCAGCGTGCTTGTTGGCGACTTCCTGTTCTCGCGCTCGTTCCAGTTGATGGTCGAGACCGGTAGCCTGCGTGTGCTGAGCATCCTGTCGAATGCATCGGCCATCATTGCCGAGGGCGAGGTGATGCAGCTCAATGCAAAGGGCAATATCGGGACAGCAGAGGACACGTATCTCAGGATCGTCGCGGCGAAGACTGCCGCCCTGTTCGCCGCCGCATCGGAGGCCGGGGCCGTCATTGCGCAAGCCGATGAGCTTCGCGAGATGGCGCTGAAGTCCTACGGAAACAACCTGGGCATTGCTTTCCAGCTTGTCGACGATGCGCTGGACTATTCGGGCCGCGAGGCGATGATGGGCAAGGCCGTGGGTGACGACTTCCGCGAAGGGAAGCTCACGTTGCCGGTGATCCTTGCGCTTGCGAAGGCCAATGCCGAGGAGGCCGAGTTCTGGCGCCGCACGATGGTGCAGCGTTCGCAGAGCGATGCGGACCTCACGCACGCCATCCACCTGATTGAGAAGCACCAGGCGCTGGGCGACACGCTGGCGCGCGCCCGCGGCTTCGCCGACCAGGCTTGCGCGGCGCTCAACGTGTTTCCGGACAGCCCCATGCGACGAGCGCTGAACGAGCTGGCTGAATTCTGCGTCAGCCGGGCTTACTAGGCGGCCAGAGAGCCGCCTCTGCGATCCACCAGTCGGGATGTCTTGCACGCAGTGCCGCGGCTGCGCGACCGGCTGCGGCTGCGTCCGGATAGATGCCGAAACAGGTTGCGCCGCTGCCCGACATGCGGGCCAGCAGGCAATCGGGCGTTGCGACGAGGGCCTGCTCCACGCGCATGATCGCCGGGGCGATGCGCTTGGCGGGTGATGCCAGATCGTTCGCCGTTCGGTCGAGGAAGACCATCAGCTCGCGCAGTGACGCGAAGCGTTGCGGGAGGGCCAACGCGTGCGCTCCGGTACGAACCTTCAGGTCGGCAAACACGGTTGGCGTTGGAACCGCGACGCGCGGGTTTACCAGCACCATGGCAAAGTCCGGAAGCTCCGGTGCGGGGGCGAGATGCTCGCCGTCGCCCGACATGATCGTCGCGTCGGCGCGCAGGCAGACAGGAACGTCGGCGCCAAGGCTTCGCCCGATGCGGACGAGCTCGTTCGGCGGTACGGACAGACCCCATAGGGCTGCAAGCAGGTGAAGTGCCGCGGCCGCATCGCTTGAGCCGCCGCCAATGCCGGATGCCACGGGCAGGTTCTTCTCGAGATCGAAGTCAACATGACCGACGACGTGACCGCGCGCCTGTGCCCATTGCCGCAGGGCGGCCTCGGCCTTCAGCACGAGATTGGATGGTCCGGCATCAAGTCCTGCTGCATGAGGCCCGGACACGCACAGCCGCGTT
>JBILGJ010000434.1:0-2542 GCA_044351125.1 Micropepsaceae bacterium | reverse complement strand
GCGAATGATCGACCGCGTCGGCGGCTCCAAGCCGGTCAAGGTCAATATCCGTGTCATCGCGACGTCAAACCGCGACCTGCAGCAGGCAGTGCGTGACGGCTCGTTCCGCGAGGACCTGCTCTATCGTCTCAATGTCGTGAACCTCAAGATCCCGCCGCTCCGCGAGCGTCCTGCCGACATTCTCGCGCTTGCAAACCATTTCAGCCGAAAATATGCCGAAAGCAATGGCATGCCGCTTCGTCCGCTGTCGGAAGAGGCCCGAAAGACGCTGGCAGCCAGCCCCTGGCGCGGCAACGTGCGGGAACTCGAGAATACGATCCATCGTGCAGTTCTGCTGTCGACCGGAGCAGAGATAACGGAAACCGCCATTCGCCTGCCGGATGGATCCCGTGTGGCTGAAGCCATCCCGATCACTTCCCCCGCAGTCATCGCCCGCGCGGCACAGGCAGCCGAGGCCGTGAACCGCGAGATGATTGGCCGCACCGTGGCCGATGTCGAAAAGGATCTCATCCTCCAGACCCTCGACCATTGCCTGGGCAACCGCACCCATGCAGCCAACATCCTTGGCATCTCGATCCGGACACTTCGCAACAAGCTGAAGCAGTACGCGGACGAGGGCTCGCGCATCCCGATGCCTGGTGGTGGTGAGTCCCGCGTCGCCTGAAGAAAGTCAGACGTCTGATGTCAGAAGCAAGCACAGCCCGCAGCCCGGGAAGTTTCAACCTCGCAGGCCTGAACCTGAGTGCAGGCATGGTGCTGCGCGGCGAGGTGGCCCTGTCGGTCGGCATCATCGCGATCATTGCGGTTCTGCTGTTCCCCATGCCGCCGGTTCTGCTCGACCTCGCTCTCGGCGTGTCGATCATCCTCGGGCTTCTGATCCTCATGACGGCGCTCTTCATCGAGCGCCCGCTGCAGCTGTCGACATTCCCCACGATCCTGCTGATCTCGACGATCCTCAGGTTCTCGCTCAACCTCGCATCGACAAAGCTGATTCTCGGTCACGGTCACGAGGGCACCGATGCTGCCGGCGAGGTCATCGAGGCGTTCGGCAACTTCCTGATGCAGGGCAACTTCGTCATCGGCACGATTGTCTTCGCGATCCTGGTCATCGTGAACTTTGTTGTCATCACGAAGGGTTCGAGCCGCATCGCCGAAGTTTCGGCACGCTTCACCCTCGACGCCATGCCCGGCAAGCAGATGGCAATCGACGCCGATCTCTCGGCCGGTCTTATCACGGAAAAGGACGCACGCGAGCGCCGCAAGCGGCTCGAGGACGAGGCATCCTTCTACGGCGCCATGGACGGCGCCTCGAAATTCGTTCGCGGCGATGCCGTAGCCGGCATCCTGATCACCTTCATCAACATCATCGGTGGCATCATCATCGGCGTCGGCCAGCATGGCCTGAGCTTCGCTGACGCAGGACACAGCTATACGCTGCTCACCATCGGCGACGGTCTCGTATCCCAGCTCCCCGCGCTGCTGGTCTCCATCGCCGCCGGCCTCATGGTCTCCAAGGCCGGTGTCGACGGCTCGACGGACAAGGCCCTGTTCGGACAGCTCACGGGCTTCCCCGGCGCCATGGGCATGACGGCAGCCGTGATGTTCGGGATGCTGGCCCTGCCCGGCATTCCCTTCTTTACGTTTCTCTTTCTCGCCCTGTCGGTCACGGCAGCAACATGGTTCCTGAGCCAGCGCCAGCAGAAGATGCGGGCAAGCGTGGAAGCAACGGCAGCAGCCGAGCTGGCACCCAAGCAGCCGGTCGAGGAACCGATCTCGACCGCGCTCGCCATGGATCACCTGAAGGTCGAGCTCGGATACGGTCTCCTGCCGCTGATCAACGACAGCAAGGGCCACCGCATCACCGATCAGATCAAGTCTCTGCGGCGTCAGCTCGCAAACGAGATGGGCTTCGTGATGCCATCGGTTCGCATCGTCGACAACATGCAGCTGGGCAGCAACGAGTACGCCATTCGCGTCAAGGAACTGCCTGCAGGCAAGGGCGAGCTCATGCCCGGCCAGTTCCTGGTCATGGATCCGCGCGGCGGCATGATCGAACTGCCCGGCAAGCCGACACGGGAGCCAGCCTTCGGTCTCCCCGCAGCGTGGATCGAAGAACCCCTGCGCGACGAGGCGTCCTTCCGCGGCTACACCGTCGTTGACGCATCGACCGTGCTGACGACCCACCTCACCGAGGTGCTGAAGGACAACATGGCAGAATTGCTGTCCTACGCCGAAACCAAGAAACTCCTCGACGACCTTCCCGCCGAGCAGAAGAAGCTCGTGGAAGACCTCATCCCGTCGCAGATCACGGTCACCGGCGTCCAGAGGGTCCTGCAGTCGCTCCTTTCCGAGCGTGTTTCCATCCGCGACCTGCCGACAATCCTCGAAGGCATCGCCGAGGCCGTCTCACGGTCGTCCACCACAATGCAGATTACCGAGCACGTCCGCGCGCGGCTTGCCCGCCAGATCTGCGCCGCGAATACGTCACCCTCGGGTTACCTGCCCCTTATCGCGCTGTCGCCAGCCTGGGAAATGGCGTTCG
>JBILGJ010000085.1:0-8919 GCA_044351125.1 Micropepsaceae bacterium | reverse complement strand
CAAGCTATTGCGGGACTTGGCCTCGGGATGGCCCGGTAGTTACCTGCTAACCCCCTGATTTCATTGAATCCGTTGTTACACGAGATACACTTTCGTCGGTTGTTTTGGCGTGTGTGCCTTGGTGGATCCCCTGTTGCTTTTCGGAATAAGAACAATAAGAGAACATCTGCCCGTGTGCGAGACGGCGGAGTGACGCAGTGTGCGCGAGTTCATTCTCGTGTCCTGCGGGGCTGGGCCTCAGGCTTGTCCTGGGATCAAACTGCGTCAGGTGCTGTCGTTGGTTTCGCAATCACCTTTTGGACGGGTGTTTTGTTATGTCACCGAAACGGATTCTGTCTCCAGTACTCCTCGAAATGACCGAGGGCTTCATGGGGCCCATGCTACACTTGGTGTCTCGCGGATGCGGCATTGTCTGGGCGGGGTGTTTGAACCCCAGGTGGCCGTTATTCATGTCAAATTTGCCACAGGTGACGAGGCTTGTCCTGAAAACGCGGGTGTGCGCTGGACCACTGGCTTTGGCTCGCATTTAACTAAATGCATGTGATGCTGCCGGAGCAAGGTTGCCTGCTGCGGATGGGCGTTTGGACAGGGGGACATCATGAATGCCAGGACCATCGTCTTGTTTGTCGCGGTCATGGCTGCAGCCGTGGCTCGCTCTGCTTCAGCAGGCGCGTCCGGTTCTCAAGCCGAACCCGAGGCTGCGGGCAAGGGCCTGAGCGCCGTCGATACCGCCAAGGCGCCGACGGTCGTCTCAACCTCGTCATCATCCAAGGCTGCTCTGCGACCCAAGGTGTGCAAGCGTGACCCGGGCGAGGCCGGCAGCCGCGTGATCGGCGGTGCCGATGCGCTGATCGAAAACTGGCCGGGCCTTGTGGCGCTGCGGACCACGAAGATCGCCGGTGATGGAAAACCCAACTCTACCTATTTCTGCGGCGGTATTCTGATCCATCCGGAATGGGTTGCAACGGCCGGTCATTGCATCAAGGAGCGGGTGTCGGGTGCGACCAGGGTCAAGATCGCGCGCAACAGTGCGTCAGGCCGCTGGGAGAGCAATGCGGGATCGTCCTTCGGTGGCGTGTTCGAGATCGTGACAGGCCAACACGACCTGCGGAAGGTTACTGCAGCTGACGTGCGCGAGGTGATCGATGTGCGCGTGCCAGGCAAATGGGATGCGAACCCCGAAGTCGTGTCGGGCGAAGACATTGCCCTCCTGCGCCTGAAGAGCCCGGCTTCCGGTCCGGTTGCGCGGATTTCAGCGTCCGGCAAGGCTGATCCGTTGACCGATAACGGCAACCTGATTGTTGCCGGTTTCGGCCTGACCAACAATGAGGGTGGCCTCACGCCATTCGATACTGCCGATGGTGCCGCGCGTGGACGAGCTGCGACGCCGGTTCTGCAGGAAGTTCGACAGCCGCTGGTCGATGCCAGTGCGTGCCGCACGGCGCTCGGACCCATTGCACCGGCACTCGCCAGCCAGCTCTGCGCGGGCGCGACGAAAGGGCAGGACTCCTGCTCGGGCGATTCCGGCGGCCCCATCGCGCGTCAGGATGCCGACGGCTGTCCGGTTGCCGTGGGCCTCGTCAGCTATGGCGACCGCACATGTGCCAAGCAGGGCGTTCCCGGGGTCTACACCCGCCTGTCATCATTCTCCGGCTGGATCCGCAAGCAACTGCCTGCCGGCACCGAGCTCGACCTCGCGACGGATGGTGGCGATGTCGTCCCGGCCGAGGTCCTGTCGGACGCGATCATGGCCATGGCGAAGCCGCCAGCCGCTGCCGGGCGTTCGCTGGATGACAGCGCAGTGGAAGTCAAGCTTCTGCCGCCCGGCCTCGTTCGCTTCGGTGACGAGCGTCGCGTCAGGGTCAAGAGCACGGGTGCAGAGGGCTACGTGATCCTGTTCGACATCGACAGCGCCGGCACGATCGCCTTCCTTGCCCCGAACAGCGAGGTCAATCTGGACGGTACCTACATCAAGCCGGGACAGGAGAAGGAATTCGGCGGCGGCCGCATCCGTTTTCGGGCGGGGCCGCCTGCTGGTCCTGGCAAGGTCGTGGCCATCGTGACCAAGGATCGTACGCTGTGGGAGCGTCTTGCGCAGAAATTGCCACAGCGTGACGCCGCAGGTGCCTCGCGCGGTTTCTTTGCCGTCGAGGCCAAGGATACCGATGTCGCAACGCCGGAAATCCTCAAAGCGGCCCAGGGCTCGGGTGCGGGTGGTGCCTATGCGGTCGGTGTCGCGGCGTACGACCTGAAGGAGTAGGCTCGGCGCCTGTACGAGAAACGAGGCTCGGATCTGCATGTTGACACGTCGACAGGCTCTTGGTGGCCTTGCCGCCGCCACTCTTGCGCAACCGGTTTTCGCCGCCAGCGGTGCTCCGCGCAGGCTTGCGCTGCTGATTGGCAACACATCCTACAGTCCCGGCGTTGGCAAGCTGCGAAATCCGGGAAACGACGTTGCGCTGGTCCGGCGTGTGTTGCTGTCGGCGGGCCTCGCACCTGCCGACATCACCGTCCTGCGTGACGCTTCCATGCAGCAGATGTCAGCAGCCATTGCCGCGCATGCTGCGCGCATGAAGCAGGCAGGCCAGGAGGCCGTCAGCATCTTCTATTATGCCGGCCACGGCGCCAGTGATGCCGCGAGCGGGCGTGGCTACCTGGTGCCCTGCAATGCGACATCGACCAAATCGGCACGCCTCTGGCAGGAGTCGATCGGCCTCGATACGTCGCTCGACGCACTCTCGTCCCATGCCGGCACCTCGGTTGTGATGCTCGACTGCTGCCGGAACGAACTGGATCTGCCGCCACCCGCGGCTTCTCCCGTCATTGTTGCGGCGGCCAATGCGCGCGGCTTCACGGCTGTGCGGTCGCAGCGCCGGCCCAACATGTTTCTCTCGCATGCCACGTGGGAAGGCCAGACGGCGTCCGACGGCGCGGCCGGTGCCGCCAACGGACCCTATGCGCAGGCTTTCAGGGCGGCAGTCACATCGATCGGCAAAGAGGCAGACCTTCTTGGCCTGTTCGACGACGTTCGTCTGCGCGTGCTTGAGGCCACGGGTGATGTGCAGGAACCCATGAACCTGAGCCGCCTGTCGGCCGGCGCAGCAGATGCGAAGCCCTTTGCTGCGGCCGCAGCGGGTGGATCGCGCATGCAAGCAAGTCGCCCGCGCGCCCTGGTCATCGGAAACACATTTGCTGCAAATGATGAAATGGTGCTGCCGATCGCACGGGCCGATGCGGACACGATGTCGGAGGCGCTGGCGAATGCAGGTTTCGCTGTCGAAACCCATCATGACCTGGCCAAGAACAGGTTCCGGTCACAAATCGACGCGTTCGCCGCTTCCGCGAAGGGCAGTGCGTGCGTCCTCTATCTTTCGGGCTATGCATACGGTCAGGACGGCGCAAACTACTTTTTGCCGGACAATGGGCGAGCCGGTGACGGCGTGGCGATCCTGGACATTGTCGGCAGCATGCTGAGGTCCAATGCGAAGGCTGTATTCATCGCGCTGGATTGCGCACGCCGCTTTGCAGGCAGTCCCGGTGCGCGCGGTGCCGAACAGGAGATCGAGGCTATGGGTGAACTGGGAGATACCGGCCGAAACGTTGTAATTTCTTACGCCGCCGGGCCAGGCCAATGGGCCGTCAGGCCGCGAGAGCGCTCGCCGTTTGCGGCCGCGCTGGCGTCGGCCATCCAGCGTCCCGAGCGCCGCAGCCTGCAGACCATCGCGGGCATGGTTCGGGCAGACGTGCTCAAGGCGACTGATGGCGCCCAGCGTCCCTGGTTCCAGTCTGCCAACGGCGTGCCCGTCTATTTCCGCGACAATCGCGGACTGATTGGGGGGTAGGCACCCCTCGATTTCCCCGGGGTTTACCGTCAGGCCGATCGCGCTGGACTGTGACTTGCCCGGAGGGTTATTTCCATGGGGGAGTACATGTCCGGCTGCAGGCTGCAGGCGGGCAAGAGTGGGGACACGGATGGCCATGCTTAACAGGAGAAGCCTGCTTGCCGGCGCTGCGGGTTTTGCTGCCGCGGGGACAGCGGGGCTGTCGTGGTCGAGGGGCGCGTGGGCTGCTGATGCGCCGGCTGACATGTCGGACCTCTCGGAGGACTTTCTCGAGAAGCTCTTTGCCAACAACTCCGAGGACATCAAGCCTCCGGGGGCAGCGGCCCGCCTGACGCAGACCCAATACAGGGACATCCTGGCCGACCTTGAGCGTGGTGCTGCCATTCCCCGGTTTGCAGCAACGCAAGACAGTCCTGACCTGTTCCACACAGCTTCGGCTCTGGTGGCCGAACCATTCGCCCTTGAATACCGGCATCTTCTCGCCCTTGCCGAGGCCAATGGTTTTGACCTTGCGCTGCAGACAAATCCGTATGTGCTGTTTGGCTTGCGTGGGTGCCGGATCGCGCTTGCCTCGTCCGAGGTCTTTGGGACCTCGGTCGAGCTGATCGAGTCTGTTCCCGATCACTTCACGGCGCAATGCGTGATTGGCATTCTTGATACGATGGCCGGAACCATCGCGGCCTACAATGCTTCGACAGTGCCGGACGCCGCCTTCATGTACGCGCAGGCGACCGGGCTCGAGGGCGCGAACATGATGCCGACGGGCCTCTACCGCTATGATGTGGGCACGCATGGCGCCAGCCGCCCGGTAATCGAGACCCGTCAGCCTGGTGCATGGCGGCAGGCGCGTGCCTGGCCGGTCCGGCGCGTGAAGAGCGTGCCGCAGGACCGCGTCCTCTCCTATACACACGCAGCCGAATGGGATACGGGCGCTGCCTGTGGTCCCTTGCGCCCGAGCACCGGCAACAACATCCATGCTGCCATTCTGGATGCGAGCGGCATGAGGATCAAATTCTCATCGGCGGGCTGCCAGACGATCCCGGGCCGTTATGCACCGCGTCCGCGCAGGCCCGTTGGAGCGTTCTCGCGGCTGCGCGAGGCGGCCGGGCTGGTCAAGGAGCTTGCGCTGCAAGAGGTTGGCGGCGTCCTGCAGACAAAGACCACGGATGATGGCAAGCCCTTCCGCTACATGCTTCTGACCGGGCGCGAGGCGCGCATCGCGGCACGCGCCACGGACATTCCAAAGGTCCTGCAGCGCCTGCGATATGGCTCACGCGGGGAGGCGCTTGCGGCCTTGCGCGCTGCACTGGCTGCCCGCGGCCACGCCTGCACAGGCGAGGACGGCGGCTCGATGGGCATGCGCACTGTTGCCGCGCTCGTCAAGGTGCAGAGAGAGCTGGGTGTACCACCGGACGGCATCGTGACCCCCGAACTCGCCGAGCGGCTGGGTTTCAGTCTCGTCGGCAAGCCTTCTGTTCCGGTCGCCGAAGGCGGTGTTGATCCTGCCCAAGGGGGGACCACAGGCGCCGAGGCTGTGGCCGAGCCCATCGCCGAACCTGTCACTGCGCCGATCGAGGCTCCGCCTGCCGAACCCAGGGTGGCGCCGGGACCTGAGCAGACGCCCACGGCGCCCGCAACACCAGCACCCTGACAAGCTAGTCCGCAACCATGATCAGCACATCTGCCCGGGGCTCCATCCCTGCGGTGGCGGGCAGGCGCACCTGGATCGTCAACGCATCCGAGACCTTTGGTGCCGTGAAGCTGATCCCGAAGTGTCCGGGCAGGGACGTGCCCGAGATCGTCGCCGGCACGACGGCATCGGAAGCTGTGCGAACGCTGACTTTCAGTCCGGCAGCGGCGCTTTGTGGCAAAGCCACGCCGTCACCGTCGACCGCACGCACAAGGACCGTCCGGGTGGACCCCGGCGCGACCGTCTCGGGCGGGTTGACGAACTCGGCTTTCGACAGTCCCGTTTCGTCGAGGCTGCGCGCACCCGCGCTGCTCATCAGGAAGGGTGAGATGTCGTCGGGGATCTCGTCGTCTTCGAGGCTGCGGGCCCCGGCCACGACGGAGCCATAGCGGTTCAGCGCCCACAGGACGGTCTTGTGGACGCGCTCGTCCTCCATCAGGCCGAGGTGAGTGTTGGGCACGCGCCACATCTTGCGGTCAACGGGCAGGAGATCCGGGATGTTGGAGCATGGCTTTCGCGCTGCAACATGCGGCTGGTCAGGCTGACAGGCGCTGGCGCTGAGTTCCGGAACCGTATCATCGCCATCGGATTTCTCGCTCCAGGCCTGCGTGGCCCTGGCGCCGGTCTGGCCGCGGCGTACGGTCACTACCGTGGATGTGCTCTGGTTGTGTCCCCATATCGAGAGGAAGCGCACGGCCTCGGGTAGTGGTGTCTCGATGATCTGCTGGACGCGTCTGCTGGACTTGAGGCGTTCTTCCACGAAGGGCACGCGCTGTGTCTTCTTGAAGTTCCAGAGTTTTGACGGGATCCAGCCAAACCGCTTCCAGGTGTCGACGCTGAACAGGTCCACGGCGCGGAAGCCGGCCGTTTCACGTTCGCGGCAGCAGTTGCCATAGCGGGGAAGCAATTCGTATACGGACGGTATCGTGAAGAATACCCCGAGGATGATGTCTTTCTCGAGGCGGATGACTTTCCACTTGAAGCCCACATCCTCGGTCAGCGTCTTGAGGGCCTGGCCTGCGCCGTTGAAGGGGGCTGCGATCGGCATGAACAGGGATATGTTATACTGGTGAGGGCAGGGGTTTTCTGCTGTCGGCAACGTTCCCTCGGGCGCAATGTACGATATGATGATGCGACCGACGATGCCGCCCATGCTGTGGGTCACCAGCGTGATCCCATCCCGCGTGCGGGCGGCGTCGGCGAGCGCCTTGCGCTTGTCGATGAAGCGTACGAGATCGCAGGCGCTGGCAAAATTGCTCTGGCGCCAGTCATAGGCGAAAACATTCAGCTGGCCGCCGAGTTTCTCGCGCAGAAACGTGGTCATCGGGCCATATGCCTTGACGGTAAAGAAACCGAAGGCAATGTCGAAATTTTCAAGAATGCCGCTCGCGCGGATTGTGTCCTTCGCGGGGTCCGAGGGGAAGGCAAGCTGTTCGAAATTGTTCAGGACGCCGCCGTAGCCGCCCCACACCTGTTCGCCGTCCTGGTTGACCAGCGTCGAGCCCATCAGCCCCGGTACGAAGATGACGGGTCGATAGTCCCGGGCGTTGGCATTTCCCGGCGACAGTGCCAACAACACGGCGAGAATGACTGCCGCGCAAATTCCACGCATGTCTCCGATCCCTATCGCTTTTTCAGCCCCATCTTGACTATGCACCACGCCGAAAAAATTGACAATTGCGCGCGTGTTTACTTGGTTTTCGTGTGCCTCGAGAAGTGGTTACCGGCCCCTTCCCAACGTTGAATTGCACGGTCGGCCGGGCACGGCGTATAACTCGTCTGTCGCAGCGATGGTGCCCCGGCCCCCATGGGGCGGGGTTCGAAGATAAGTTGCATGACAAGATTGGCGTGGGAGATGCATCGTTGAAACGTGGATCCATTCGTCACCGTGGGCTGGCTGGTACCTGCTTGCTGTCGCTGCTGTTGGCAGCCTGCACGACCGAAGCATACGAGCCCAGTGTCGGCGAACTGTCTGCGGCCACGCGTGCGATCGGTCCGCTGGTGAGCATCGAGGCTGGTTCACTCAGAAAGGAGTACCGCCAGAGCCTCTTGAATCTGGGCGGTGCAGGGGCCGCGCTTGACCTGGGGAAGTTCGTTTGCGAACCCCTCGGCTATACGTCAGGCGCCCTTGGGTCGGGGTCCGAACTGTCAGAGTTCGGTTCGGCTGCGCGAAATGTGGCCCGCGCTCCGAAGTCGCCCGGTTTGGCCGAACTTCTCGGCAGCCTGTTCAACAGCTATGAAATGCCGCCGCCACGGCCGATCGAGCAATTGCAGGATATGCGTATCGATGCTTTCAGCGATTGCATGAACGATGTGAAAGACCATGCGGGTGCTGACGGATTTCTCGTTGACAGGGTCGGCACGACGGCTATGGCCGCCGGTGGGAGGGCATCTCTCGAGGGGGCTGTCACCGGTATCATCGAGATCGTCGAGCCCGTGATGCTCGATGTGCTCGAGACGATCGACGAGCAGCGTCGGGCACGCGCCCTGACGGCCTTTTTCAGTGATCCGCAAAAGGTTGCCACCCTCAAGGCTCATGTGGGTGTGCTGCGGGATTTTTTCACGACCATGGACAAGTATCGTCGGCTGCGGGCGATGCAGGCCATTGCCGTTGCCGCGCGGCAGTCGGCTCCGGCGGCCACGCTCGTATCACTGGGTTCGGCCTACGACACGGTGTTTGCTGTCCAGATGAGGCTGGCCTTCGAGGACCTGGATCGAAGCATTGACGGCATGGTGGCGGTGGCTAACGGCGACGACGCGATTGCGCTCATCTTCTCGGCAAAGGACGCTGCCCTCCGTACGCTGCGCGCGGTGGAAGGCATCCGCGAGTTGACCGAGGACGGTCCCAAGAAGGAGCGGCTGCAACGACTGCTCGATCAGTTGAAGAATGGTGGCAGGCGTCAGGAGCCGCGCGGCTCTTGACGACCAATGGCTGGTGGCCGGGCTTCGGCTGCCCCCGCAGGGCTGTGTATCGCCTTTCCTTCAGCCGTGGCTCAAGTCACGCAAACATCGATGGCAAACTGGGGACGGCGCCGGTCTCCACCAGCGCTTTCAGCACGGCAGCGTCTTGAAAGCATGGGTCAGACAACCTCCCCAAGCAGGTTGATACTAATGTTCGTTTGCCAATATGAACAATGCGCGATGCCGAAGGACGCCAGAGGTTCAGGCGTTTGCGTGTCCTAGCGTCGCTGGTGTCACAGCGGGTTTGCAACTGGTGAGGTACAATGGCTGCGGCATACCCGATCAGGGGTGTGTGCGCCGTTGCAGCGGTCAGAGGCGGGCAAGGTATTGCGTGATGTGACCGGCGATCGCTTCCGGTTGTTCGGGCAGCAGGGCATGGCCGGCGCGGTCGACATAGACCACCGTGACACGTGCGCCCTCCTGCTT
>JBILGJ010000433.1:0-2545 GCA_044351125.1 Micropepsaceae bacterium | reverse complement strand
CGGCGACCACGGCGCGCAGGGCGGCCATCGGATCGCCACCCGCCTTCAGGAACCGCGCAAGGTCACGCGCGATGCGGCCGCGGTCCTCATCCTCGACCGCCGCAAGCAGCTGCGCGATGGCCCGAGCCTGCATTTCAGTTGCAGGCGGATCCGAAACGTCGACGAAGACACGCCCATAACGCACCTCGACGGGATAGAGCCGCAGCGTGTCGCCGCCCACCAGTGCCTCGCCCGACGTGAGGTCGAATTTCCAGTTGTGCCAGTTGCATGTCAGCGTGCAAGCCTCGCCCGGTGCCCCGCCGCCAAGCGTCCCCTCGCTCAGCGGATAGCCCTCATGCGGGCAGCGATTGTTGCAGGCAACAATGCGATCGCCGGCCTTGATGAGCAGCAACTGCCGGCTGCCCGATTTGAACACCCGTCGCCCGCGGGCGGACAGATCCTCAATTCTGCCGGCATCGACCCAGTTTTCCATGGCATTTCCTTTAAAAAAGCATTTGCTTTCTAAAATATGATCCTGCCGATTGATTTACGCAAGCAATTTATTTATAAATTAGCCCATGCCCCCCGTAACCGCCACAGCTGCCCAGCGCAACATCCTCGATCACCTCAAGCGCCACGGTCCCGCGGGTGCCGCAGCCCTCGCCGCCACGCTCGGCGTGACCCCGGTCGCCGTGCGCCAGCACCTCGCCGCCCTTGAAGAGGCAGGCCTTGTTGTCATGGACGAGGCCCGCAAGCACGGCGCCAGGGGCAGGCCCACCGCCGAGTGGCGCCTGACACCGCTTGCCGACGCCGTCTTTGCGGACACGCATGCCGAACTCTCGGTCGAGCTCGTGGCCAACGTGCGCGAGATCTTTGGCGAAAAGGGCCTCGCGCAGCTGATCGAGGCCAGGACCACACAACAGGCTGCAACCTATCGCGCCGCCATGCAGGGAGCATCGACGCTGAAAGACAGGGTCCGCCGCCTTGTCAGGCTGCGCACCGACGCGGGCTACATGGCCGAGATGAAGGCCACGGCCGACGGCTTCCTTTTGATCGAGAACCACTGTCCGATCTGCCGCGCCGCCCGCGCCTGCAACGCCCTGTGCCGACAGGAACAGGATGTGTTCCGCACGACGCTGGGGCCTGACGTCACGGTTGAGCGCACGGAACACATCATCTCAGGCGCCAGGCGCTGCACCTACGCCATCCGCCAGAACAAGGCCTCCTGAGCCGCATCCTGTCACCATTTCTCGATCCAGGGCCTGAGGTCCAGTTCGTGCGTCCACGCATCGCGCGGCTGCGCGTGCAGCATCCAGTACATGTCGGCAATGTGGTCAGGCGCCAGGATGCCGTCACTTTCCTTGAGCGCATAGGCTTGCGGGAAATTGTCCCGGATGAAGGCCGTGTCGATCGCCCCGTCGACCACGACATGCGCGACATGAATGCCCTGGGGCCCGAGTTCCCGGGCCATGCTTTGCGCCAGGGCACGCAGGGCATGCTTGCCGCCCGCAAACGCCGCAAACCCCGCCCCGCCCCGCAGGCTGGCCGTCGCCCCGGTGAACAGGATCGTTCCGCGCTTGCGCGGCAGCATGCGCTTAGCCGCCTCGCGCCCCATCAGGAACCCGCCCAGCGCACACATTTCCCAGACCTTGGTATAGACCCGCGCCGTCGTCTCTGTGATGGGGAAGCGTACATTGCCCCCGATATTGAACACGGCCACCTCGACTGGCCCGATGTCACGCTCGATCGTATCAAAAAGGTCGACGACAGCAGCCTCGTCGCGGGCGTCCGAACCAAAGCCGTGCGCCAAGCCGCCAGCCTCAGTGATGGCCTGCACAAGAGGTTCGACCCGCGCACGCTCACGGCGCGTCACGCAGGCGACATACCCCTCACGCGCGAAACGCCGGGCGATGGCTCCACCAGTGGCGTCCCCGGCACCGACGACCAGCGCAACACCTGCGACAGCCTTCTCCAAGTTAATCTCCATGAAAAGATGGTTACACGCACGGCCCGACCGTCCATCACAGAACCAATCGGCGCAAGAGAAACCCAAGCCGAATCGCCATACAGGGCACCATTTCCCCGCACAGCCACAGTGAAACCGCGCGGGGATACTCCAGCGTTAAGCAACTTGAGCGCGCACATCTGCGCTTTGCTTATCCGCAAAGGCGCGGTATGAATCGGGGTGTCAATAGAAATCGTCGCTCGCATGGAAGCGGTCGGCGGCATCACGGATGATTTGCTCAAGGACTGGCTTGTGACGATGCGAAAGACGGGAACTGTAAAGTGGTTCAATCAGGCAAAAGGCTTTGGCTTCATCCTGCCTGACGGCGGTGGGTCAGACGTGTTCATCCACGTGTCGGCAGTGTCGGCTGCTGGCGCCCAGTCCCTCGGCGAGGGACAGCGCGTTTCATTCGAGGTCGCCCAGGACCGCGGCAAAACGATGGCCTCGGAACTCAAGCTCGAAGGTCCGGCTCCGGCACCCCAGGGCCGTGGCGGCTTCGGCGGTGACCGTGGTGGCTTCGATCGCGGCGGCGACCGTGGTGGCTACGATCGCGGTGGCGAC
>JBILGJ010000432.1:0-2549 GCA_044351125.1 Micropepsaceae bacterium | reverse complement strand
TTCCTTAAGCGGAATGTGCGTCTTACCAAGGAACTGCATGGCGACCGCTTCTTCGTGAGGCTGCCGTCCGGTCCTTCGGGCGCCGTGAAGCTGCACGCAACGCCGCTGTTTCTCGCGCTCTGCGTGATCGAGTTTGCGGACATCATCTTCGCCGTCGACTCGGTTCCGGCGGTATTCCTGATCACGACGGATCCGTTCATCGTCTACACGTCGAACATCTTCGCCATCATGGGCCTTCGGGCGCTGTTCTTTGCGCTTTCGGCCATGATCCACAGGTTCCACTACCTGAAATATGCTCTGGCTCTGGTGCTTGTGTTCATCGGTTCGAAGATCTTCCTGTCGCAGTTTATCGGCAAGATCCCGGCCGAAGTGTCACTGGGCATCACGGCTTCGCTGATCATCGGCGGTGTGCTCGTGTCGCTCTATGTGACGGCGAAGGAAAAGAAGAACCAGGCGCAGACGTCGAACTCCTAAGGGACCGGCGGCCGGGCCATTCCTGATCAGTGCAGGGTGGCTTGGCTTGCCGTGATCAATGCGGTGTCCACGATTTCTTCGACCGTGGCACCGCGCGAGAGGTCGCTGACCGGATGGGTGAAGCCCTGAAGAAAGGGGCCAAGGGCCTTGGCGCCGCCAAACTGCTGCACGAGCTTGTAACCAATGTTCGCAGCATTGAGATCCGGGAACACGAGGACGTTGGCCTGCCCTGCCACCTCGCCGGTGGAGCGGGTCTTGAGTGATGCTACACGCGGACAGAGCGCTGCATCCGCCTGAAGCTCGCCCTCGAAGTGGAACCCCGGGCACTGGGTGGCGGCCATTCTTGCTGCTTCCCTGATGCGGCGCGCGTCGGCATGATTCGCGCTGCCGTGCGTGGAAAACGACAGGAACGCAACGCGGGGCTGTGAACCCGTCAACGCGTGCCAGGACCGAGCCGAAGCGACGCCAATTGCGGCCAGTTCGTCTGCGGTTGGGCTGATGTTCACTGCGCAGTCGGCGAACAGGAAGGGTGCAGACTGCGGTCCGGTTGGCTGCATGATGAAGAAGCTGGAAGGCACGGCAATGCCCTGCCCTAGCCCCAGCGTCAGCATGGCCGCCTCGATGACGCGCGCCGTGGGGCACGTGACACCCGCGACCATCGCGTCCACCTGGCCAGACCGGAGCATCAGGCCAGACAAATAGAGGGGTTTGCGAGCGACGCGCCTGGCAATGGCCTCGGGCGTGTCCGGCCGAACGCTCGCGTATACGCTGGCCATCTGCTCGGCCACGGGTGTGCTCTCGGGATTGATGATTGCGAGGCGTTGTGTCGGATAAGACCTGCGCAACGCTTCATGTACGCCGCTATCGCCGGCGAGCAAGGTCACGCAAACCGATGGGTAGCGCTCGAGGAGCTGCGCGGCAGCCCTGCGGATGCGATCGTCGTCCCCTTCGGGAAAGACGATCCGCAACTCCTGTGTCTCGCAACGCCGTTTCGCGGCTTCAAGAAGATCCGCGTCTGCGCTGCGCTGTCGTTCAAACACCTGCATCGCGAAATCGTATGATGCGTTTGCGCAAGTGCCAAGCGCTGGTGTCGTACACAGCGACGCATATTTTCGTGTGCCGACACTTATGGCAGCCAAACGTTCGTTTAAAACTTTTGTTGGCTTTTCAGTCTACGACGTCTTCGGCCACGAGCGCCCGGTTGCGGTAGCCTTCCTGGTCGATCGCATCCAGCAGGCGCATCACGTCCGCGTAGATGACCTTCTGGTCAGCGCGCACGAAGATCTTGCGGTTCGTGTCGCCGTTGCTCTTCTCCTTGATGGCTTCATCAAGGGTGGCCCACGTGGCCTGAATTTCGCCAGTCTTGGGCGTGCCCACGTTGATGATGCCGGTGTCCTGCAAGCTGATGAAGATCGGCTCGAGCGGATCTTCCTCCTGCGGGGGAACATCCGACGGCGGCGGCAGGTCCATGGGGATGCTGATCGTCGCCAGTGGTGCCGACACCATGAAGATGATCAGCAGCACAAGCATGACGTCGACGAAGGGCGTTACGTTGATCTCGGCATTATCCGAGAAACGCTTCTTTCCGCCCGCCTTGGTTTCACCTGTTCCGACTGTTCCAGACATGGTCCGTCCATTCTCTGTTTGCTATCGCCGCTCGCGCGGTTATTCCAGACGCCAGGTGATCTCGATGGGCGCCCTGATCACGCGACCCGATGCCTTGTAGCGGTAGCGGCTCACGCACTGCTTGCTCGCTTCCTCGAACCAGCCCGGCGGCGATGCGTTCACGATCTCGATGTCCGACACAGATCCGTCCGGCTGGATGGTTATGGTCAGGCGCACGAAACCCTCACGCTCGGCATCCTCGGCGCGCTTCGGATAGCGGCAAGGCGGCTTGGACACCGGCGTGTCGATCACCTGCTTGTCCGACAGGATGGTCGTCGCATCGGATGTCGTTTCAGCCGGCGGTTGCGGCTTCAGCGGCACCGGCGGCACCTTCACAGCGGCCGGCGGTGGCGGAACCGGGCGCGGACGGAAGCGCGGCTTCTCTATCACCACTTCCTCCGGCGGAGGCG
>JBILGJ010000431.1:0-2562 GCA_044351125.1 Micropepsaceae bacterium | reverse complement strand
CGGTGCCGTGGGCGGATCGGCCCTGCTTTCCGCCGCGCGCGCGGGCGTGCGGGCCGTGGGCTTCGACAGGTTTTCCCCGCCGCATGAAATGGGATCGACGCATGGCGAGACCCGGATTGTTCGTGCCGCGATCGGCGAGGGAACGGCCTATTCGCCCTTCGCCTTGCGCAGCTTCGAACTGATCGAACAGCTTGCTGCTGAAACGGGTGAGACATTGCTCAATCGATGCGGTTTGCTGTTGCTGGGTGGCGGCTTGCCGCACTCTTCGCATGCCCCGCATGGGTTCGTGGAGACAACGCTTGAAGCGGCCCGCCTTCACGCCATCGCGCACGATATCCTGCCGGATCACGAGGTGCGCAAGCGCTTCCCGGCCTATGGCCGCTTCGAGGGGCCTGACGCCTACTACGAACCGGGCGCCGGCATGGGCTATCCGGAGCGCGTCGTTGCGGCGCAGATATCCCGCGCCCGGGACCTTGGCGCCGCTGTGCACCTGCAAACGCCTGTCACCGAGATCGCGGCCGATGGAAGCGGCATTTGCGTTCACACGCCCGCCGGAACATTGAGAGCCACGCGTGCCATCGTTTCTACTGGCGCCTGGGCTCCCCGCTTTCTTCCGCACGCCCTGTCGCGGCATCTGACGGTCACCCGCCAGACGCTGCATTGGTTCGAAGTGCCAACCGATACGAGCATTTTCGAACCGGCGCGCATGCCCGTGTTCATCTGGAACGATCTCTATGGCTTTCCCATCGCGACACCCGGCGGCGGCGTGAAGATGGCAACGGAAAACATGACCTCACGCTTCGATCCCGACGCAGTGCGACGCCCGGTGGATGCGGATGACATTGCTGACATTCTGCCTCGTGTGCGCACGTCCTTCCCCCAACTTGGCGGCCACCTGCGCGGCGCGACATGCCTTTACACGGCAACGCCGGACTCGAATTTCTGGATCGCCCCGCATCCTGACCTGCCGGGCGTGACGGTTGTATCTGCATGCTCGGGCCATGGCTTCAAGCATGCTGCTGCGGTCGGGGAAGCGGTTGCCGGGGATGCGCTGGGGTTTGCTGCGACATCCATTCCCGGTGCATGGCGCGCCATGAAGGGGGTACCGACGAACTGATGCCCGAAAAACAGCTATTCAAGGCACCGATCCGTCTGGAATACTGCGGTTATGAAACTTGTCTCCAGGGCTCTCGCGCGATGCGTCACATAGTTCTTTCCTTCCTTCTTGCGGTTTTCCTGGCGGCCTGTGCCACGGTGCAACAACCGGCGTCGGCGCCAGAGCCGGCGACACGCACGGTGCTGCTGGTCGGGATCGATGGCTTTCGGGCCGATTATCTCGACCGCGGGATCACCCCGGTTCTCTCGAAGCTTGCGACCGAGGGCGCTCGGGCGAAGGCGATGCGGCCTTCATTTCCGACGGTGACATTTCCAAACCACTACACCCTGGTCACAGGCCTGAGGCCTGACCAGCACGGGATCGTCAACAACACGATGATCGATCCCGCCATTCCGGGCGACGTGTTCCGGCTGAGCGACCGCAAGGTGCTGGCCGATCCGCGCTGGTGGAATGGTGGCGAGCCCATCTGGGTCACGGCGGAAAAGGCGGGGCTGCCCACGGCGACGCTGTTCTGGCCGGGCAGCGAGGTTGAGATCCGGGGACAGCGCCCGGGCACGTGGCTGCCCTATGACGAGAAGATGCCTTACGCCACGCGCGTGGATACGGTGCTTGGCTGGCTGGACCGGCCGCAAGGCCAGCGGCCGCGCTTCATGACGCTCTATTTCGAGTCCGTCGACACCGAGGGCCACAATGGCGGGCCCGACAGCGCAGCGGTAAACAAGGCGCTCGGCGATGTCGATGCGGCGCTCGGACAGCTTGTCGACGGCCTTGCGGCGCGCAAGCTCGACACGCGGATCGACCTGATCATCGTGTCGGACCACGGGATGGCCGCGACCTCGGACATGCGGGCCATCGACCTGGATGCGTTCGTCGACCGGAAGTCGATGCGTGTGGCGTGGATGTCGCGGCCCTATGTGGCGCTCGAGCCATCGCCGGAATTCACCGCCGCGCAGGCCGCCCAGCTACTCAAGCGGCACGAGCGTTTCGAATGCTGGAAGAAGGAGAACATTCCCGCCCGGCTGAAGTTCGGCGCGCATCCGCGTGTGCCGCCCATTTTCTGCCTTGCCGACAACGGGTGGGTGTTCACCTCGTCTTCGCGGCCCGAGCGCTATCCGCTGACGGGCGGGGCCCATGGCTATGATCCGGCCGCGCCCGACATGGACGGGCTGTTTGTTGCCCACGGCCCTTCGTTCCGCCCGGGCGCCCGCCTTCCTGCCTTCGACAATGTCGATGTCCATCCCTTGATGATGCACCTGCTGGGGCTTGGCGCGGTGGCGAAGGGCGCGGTGCCTGACACGGTTCGCCCGGCGCTGGCGCGCTAGCCCCCGGGGCCATGGCTTGAACGGCGTGGCCCGCCGTGATCTTTTGACGGCATGACACAGCCGAACTTTGCCCCGCGCAAGGGCATGACCGATGCGGAGATCGCCGCCGCGGTTGACGCCATC
>JBILGJ010000430.1:0-2564 GCA_044351125.1 Micropepsaceae bacterium | reverse complement strand
ACACCTTGTCGCCCTCGACCATCAGGGCAAGGAGATTTACAAGGCATTGGTGACCGTCGGCGCCCCCGAGACATCGCAGGTCACGCTCTATCGCGGCAATGCGCAGTTCACGATGGTCTGCTCGCCACGGTGCGAGCGCACCGTCACCATGGGTGACGCAGACATGGAAGTCCAGGCCAAGTCCGGAACCGGCAAGATGGACGTCGCCAAGGTTGGCGCGGGACTGTCTACGGCCCCCTGACGCTCCCGCCGAGACGGGGGATGGCGCAATGTCGCCTCCCCGCTCTTGCCCGTCCGGCACACGGCACATGGCTTGATGTGCCTTATCATGCATGACGGTTACTTGGAGATACGCAGGTTGCTGACGCCGACCGCGATCGCCTCGAACGCCTTGGTCAATTGGGTGGAATCGCTGGCATCAAAGAAGTAGCCGCTCCCCGAACTGCACTCCTGCAGCATCTGCTTGGTTTGAAGATCCGTCACTTCAAAGGCGATCGAGTAGAGATCGATGTTATCCTGCTTGATCTTCGTACACAGATCGCGCGTCAACTGGTCAGCCGCCGTTCGGCTGGTGCCCGTATGAAGTGGACCCTGCCCGCTCAGCGAGAGCGAGTTTGTTCCATCCGTCATCAGCAGCATCACGCGCCGCGGCTGCGGATTGGTGGCATAAGGGGTACCCTCAACAAAGGGAATTCGGGGTGACAGCACATGCCAGCCCATCTGCAGCCCCGCGGGAATATACGTAGTCCCGCTCGCCGAAAGCGCAGTGATGGCAGAGCGGAGCGATGTGACCGAGCTCGTAAGGGTCACGACGGGCCGTGCACACGTCACATTCATCAAGCCTGGAAGCGGTGACGCAGGAAACTGCAGGTCCGAAGCGTTGAGTGGCGGAGGACGTGACCCGACACATCCGTACCACGTCTGTGATGTGCAGGTCTCGACAGGTTGTAACGTGGTGGTGCAGCCAGTACCTCGCGTCTTGGTGCAGGGATAGCTTTCCGTATCATAAATCGTACAGGGAACCTGGGCGCCATCTCGAGTACAGGTCCCCGGGCGCGGGTTGATCTGGCGCGTGCAAGTGGTCTGATATTGCTCTGTCCCGGTACACGTGGTGACACTGCGGGTCGTCGTCGTACAGGTCGTGGCATTGGGCGGGACGGACACGCCGGACAACGACCTGTTCGCCGTACCGATATTGACGTACTGGGCGAAGGGAACAATGGCCAGGCGCACAGACGGATCGATGGCAACCGAATTGACAAGTGACACGGCCGCCGTACGAAGAGCCGTGATCCGCGGCCCCTGCATGGACGCCGTGGTATCAAGGACAAGCGCCATTTCAAGCGCCCGCGCCTCACGCATGACCTCGGTCGTCGCATCCACGTCCACGTAATCGAAGCCTGCCAGGGACATGAATGCGGTGGGCACCCGCGCGGTTGCGCTGAACGTCCACCCCTGACCGCTGTTTGTTGGGGCAACTACGAGCGAGGTCACAGTTCCAACGTCGCTGCCGGCATGGTTTGCATAAAAGTAGGCGTGCGCAATTCTGGTCATCTCTGCGGAAACCGTCTGTGCCGCTCCCGACGGCGAGGGCGTTCGCGCGACTGCGAGAGCAGTCGCATCAAGCGCGTTCACAAGGCTGGACCGCGCCGCAATCGCCCGGCTGATGTCGACGCCGCAGCCGATCGCAAGGACCATGGGGATCAGTGACAGCCCGAACGTGATCGCCACCTGGCCGGAATCAGCGCCGACCAGTTCCCGAAACCGGGACCGAATCCTTGAAAGGAGTGGCAGAGGCATGTCTTCCGAGCCTTGAAGGATCACCGCCCGGGAATGGACGGCGCTCTGTCATCAAGCTAGGCGCGTGATGCTTTACCGTTCCTGTCCGGAATGGTTTGACCTCGACGCATTTGCGCATCACGGTAAAGGAACAGTCAGCGGCCAGCCATCAGTTTACCCGACGGCAACCACGCTTGAAGGATCTCGCGGCATGACGCCGATCATGCCGCTATTTTCTAAGGCATCTCCGTCATCGTCGCGGATGAAAAACGTTCCAACATCACAGGCCAGGCGTATCAGACATGAGCAGAGGACCGATTATCTTCTCGTTTCTGCAACGATTCAGGAAGCGCAATGACGGCGCTGCAGCCGTTGAACTGGCGATGGTTGCCATGCCTTTCTTCGCTCTGATCTTCGCGATTTTCGAGGTCGCGCTGATTTACCTCGGAACATCTTCGCTCGACAACGGACTGACAGCCGCCGCGCGCCAGATCCGCACCGGTCAGGCCCAGTCGGGTAACATGACCGATGCCCAGTTCCGGCAACTTGTCTGCGATCGCATTACACCACTTCTTGCATGCGACAGCAGGCTGGTGATCGACGTCCGGCGCTTCGGCAGCTTTGGCGGCGTTGTGGTACCACCGCCATTGGACGGCTCGGGAAACTTTGCCGGAGGCAACGTGTTCCAGACCGGTGCGGCCGGCGACATCATCATCGCAAGGGCCTATTACGCCTGGCCACTCGTCTCGCCGACCAGCTACGTCTTCTCGAACATGACAGGCAAC
>JBILGJ010000084.1:0-8977 GCA_044351125.1 Micropepsaceae bacterium | reverse complement strand
GCTGCTTGGGCGACCCCAGGTTGAAGCGCTCGCCGGCAAGCTTGTGGATTTCTTCCTCAAGCACGACCATGCGCTGGGCAAACCTGTGAGACAGCCGGGCAAGGACATCCCTGTCCACCAGAACGCCGGCCTGCTCCATGTCCGCCAGAACCTGCACAAGCGGACGCTCAAGCGTCTCGTAGACACTTGTCATGCGCTCCGCGGCAAGCCGGGGCTTCAGGAGCCCATGCAGGCGCAGTGTTACATCCGCATCCTCGGCCGAATAAGCGGTTGCCTCTGCAACAGGCACCTGATCGAACGTAACCTGTGCCTTGCCCTTGCCCGCGACGTCAGTGAAGGCGATGGGCTTGTGCTGCAGGAACAGCACCGAAAGTTCATCCATGCCGTGCTTGTGCAGGCCTTCGTCCAGCACATAGGACATCAGCATCGTATCATCGAACGGAGCGATACGGATTCCATGCCGCAGCAGAATATGGAAATCATACTTGATGTTTTGCCCAACCTTGAGGACCGCAGGATCCTCAAGCAATGGCCTCAGGCGATCCACGACAAGGTCTAGCGCCAGCTGCCTGGGTTGCGCGCCGGAGAAATCAAGCCCACCACCCGTTCCGTGACCAACAGGGATATAGCAGGCGCGGCCGGGCGCCACGGCAAGTGCCACGCCGACGAGCTGCGCCTCCATCTCGTTGAGCGACGTGGTCTCGGTATCAACGCAAACGGTGCCGGCCGCCTGCGCATCCCGGATCCAGCGCTCAAGCACGGAGAGATCAGTGACCGTCTCATAAGCCGAGCGATCAATCGGCGCTTGAATGGCATCAAGAAGATAGACTGCCCCAGGCCCCGCACCGCTGTCTGAAGGAACAGGGGACGCTCCCTGCGCAGGGAGCGTCGGAACGGCTACGCTGACGGCTGAAGGGGCAATGGAGGCGGCATCACTGAGATCCCACTCCGCCGCGACGCGCCGGAACAGCGTACTGAACTCCATCGCTTTCAGGAAACCTGCAAGCTCGCGCGGGTCCGGCTCCACGACCGAAAGCTCGGACAGCGGCACAGGCACGGGCACTTGCGCATCAAGCTGCACGAGCCGCTTTGACACGCGGGCCTTGTCGGCATTTTCGATCAGTGTTTCCCGCCTCTTTGGCTGCTTGATCTCGCCAGCGCGCGCCAGGAGTGTCTCAAGGTCACCATAGGTGTTGATCAGCTCGGCTGCCGTCTTGATGCCAATGCCGGGTACGCCGGGTACGTTGTCCGTGCTGTCGCCGGCCAGCGCCTGCACATCGACGACCTTGGCGGGAGGCACGCCGAACTTTTCCACGACCTCTGCACTGCGAATCGATCGGGACTTGACCGGATCCTGCAGCTCGACACGACCGTCGACCACAAGCTGCATGAGGTCCTTGTCAGAGGAAACGACGGTGACAAAGGCACCGGCATCGGCAGCCTGCGCGGCATATGTGGCAATGAGATCGTCCGCCTCAAAACCCTCGAGTTCGACGGCGGCCACGCCGAACGCACGCGTGGCATCGCGAATGAGCGAGAACTGCGGCACAAGGTCTTCCGGCGGTGGCGGACGATGGGCCTTGTACTCTGGATAGATCTCATTTCTGAAGCTGACCCGTGACGTATCGAAGATCACGGCAAGATGCGTGGGTCGCTCACCAGCCTTCGTGTCCTGCAGCAGCTTGAACAGCATGTTGCAGAAACCGGACACCGCCCCAACCGGCAACCCGTCACTTTTGCGCGTCAAGGGCGGGAGCGCATGGAACGCACGAAAAATATAGCCCGACCCGTCAATCAGGTAGAGATGGTCGCCCTTGCCGATACCCGGACCGGCCTTGTGCGCCGTCAATGGTGTCCAGCCTCTGCGGCATGCTTGGAGAGCACAAACTTCCGGTCACAATACGGACACTCAACCGACCCCGAGCTGCCCATCTCGAGAAACACGCGCGGATGACCCAGAGCCCCCCCGCCCCCATCGCAGGCGACGCGGTGTTGGTCGACGGTAATGACTTCAGCTGGCGGGGTCGTCATGGATACAATGCCCGAGGTGTTTGATTTCCGCGGATCATACTGACCGCTTGTCGCACTGCAAGCGCCGGGAACGCGCCAAATGCCCCGCCGACCGCCAATTGCGTTACACCGCCGCTTTCGTTAGTGTCCGCCCGTCAAAAGGCACCCATAGCTCAGCGGATAGAGCGCTGCCCTCCGAAGGCAGAGGTCGCACGTTCGAATCGTGCTGGGTGCGCCATCGCCCCCGATATCTTCCAGCCGGCGAGCTCACGATCCAGCACCAGGACCTCGCGACACGCAAACCAGGGGCGCTCGAAAAGGCCCAAGCCCTTCCGTCACCATGGGCCAGGCTCCTGAAGGCCGCAGGCCCGACGACGAGCGGTTTTAGCCCGCCGCCGGGACCGGCCTTAGGGCGCGGTCACCAACTCGACCTGACAGATCTTTCCATGCGACTCGTCGCAATTGCTCACGAGGCAGTATTCAACCGGCGTGGTGCTGTCATTGATCATGAACACCCGATACGACTGCTTGGGAGGCTCGGTTGGATCAAACCGGGTTGGCAAGTCGCAATAGGCTTCGAACTTGTCCTCGAAAAACCGGACCGCCTTCTCTGCACAGACGCTCTCGTTGCGCAGGGGCGAAACAAACGACACGACAGCCATGCGAACATCATCCCAGGCCTGCCCGGCAGGCACGGTTGCCGGATTGAACTGTCCAGTGGAATAGCCCCCGGAATTCGCGTCATAGGTGGTTTGCGGCCTGACGCGAGCCATCACGAACCCGGCAATCGGCGCAGGACTGCTACCCGTCGGGGACCCGTAGCCGGTCGGTGCAGCTCCGCCATAGGCCCCACCGGTCGCCGCAGGATCATAGAAGCCCACGAGATACTCATCGATGCTGCCAGGCTGCAGTGAACGCGGCGCGCCAACGCCCCCGCTGAACTGCTTCTCGCACTCCTGACGCTGCAGGGGCAGCGCCGTCACGGTACAGCCCTTGCACTCGCCGGAACCATCGTTGCTCATGAGCAACCAGATAAGCAGGAGCGAAACGATGATCGCCACCAGCACCACGAGTGCATATTCGATCAGTTTTCTCGTCATTCAGACCCCATCTCGCTCAGGCACATCGATCTATTCGCTCGGTTTCGGTTGGCGTCGTGGCACGACATCATAGGTCTTGGGTTCTGCCGGCTCGGCTTGCGGTCCTGCAGGCCGGGGCGAATCCGGCCAGTCGACTTTTTCCTTGGGAACAAACAGGTTGATCGCGGCAACGATCACCACGGTGGCAATGGCTGTGATCCCAAGGATTTTCCAGGTCCTCGAGTCAGCCTGCCTTAACCCGTCATTCACGGAGACAGGATTGCTCATGAGCTTGTGTTCACGGTTCGGCATCGTGTGCAAACCGGCTCCCTCCGGTCACTAGCGGTCGCAGTCCGTGTCGCGCATGCGGAAAGCGCCTTGCCCGAAAATGCGGTCTGAGCGCGACGTACAATCGCCAGCATAGCACACGCATTGTCCGGACTGACACCTCAGGCTGTTGCGGTCTGCCTCGCCACGCGCCCCGGCCTGAAGGTCAATGGCCACGACCTGCGAGCCATTCACCTTGTTGTTGCGCAAGCTCACATAGGCCCCGGGCGCGACGCGGATGCCGTAACCGGCCCCGTTTACGCTTGTGTCTTCGACAAGAACGCTCGCCCCAGCCCCAAGCGAAAGGCCCGTGCTGTACCCGGAAACTGTCACGCCCTTGATGACGATGCGGCGCGCCTCAAGTCCCGACAGCCAAGGCAGGTCATTGAGCGCCTGCCCGCCACCGACCAGAACGCCAAGGTCACCGGGCGCCATGGCCGGGTAAGGATCCTCAGGCTCGGATCGCACCACATTGACACCCACGATCTGCAGGGCATCGCGCGCACCATCGACCACCACGCCAGCCTTGGCACCCTTAACAAGAACACCACTGAGATTGATGTTGGCCGCGTTCATTCGAACCACGAACGGACCAGACTGCGTCGTGGCCAGCCGGCTTTCATTGATCCAGACCCGCCCCGCCGAAACGGCATACACCGCCGCATCCTTTGCCCGCACCGTCGAACGGCGCATCGTGATGCCGCCATTGGTCACCAGGATCGCGGAATCCTGCCCGCGCCACGCAAGGTTGACCTCTTCAAGATTGACCTCTCCCGAGCGGACATTGATGCAGACATCCATGTCGATTCCACCGAACGTGGCGGGACCGCGCGTACCTGCCGCATGAACCTGCGCACAGCTTCCGCCGAAAAGCTTCGCGCGCGTACCATAGGAATAGTTCGCTGAGGTGACGACAACGCCGCCGCCAAACGACAGCCCCGAGACATCGCAGGGGACACCCGGAACGACGTTGATCTGCCCGGGGCCGCCCTGCAGGTAATCAAGTGCCTCGCGCAACGTCCCAAACGACGCACGCGAAGTGGGCGCCGCACAGTTCACCAGGAGGTTCCGGGGCGAGGTAGCTCCTCCATCACCCGGCGGATACCCCCAACCCGGCCGCTGTGGCTTGTGGGCAGGCTTGGGCTCGCAGCAAAGCTGGATGTTGGGAAACGAGTAGGGATCCCGCTGCCCATCAAGTTGAGCCTCGGCCTGCGCACCCTGATAACCGCGTGCCGCAGCACTTCCCGCAGTCAACCCGAGACATGCCGACAGGGCGGCAGCCGCCATCAGTGCGACCGTAAACTGCCTGAGGCTGATATCCAGTACCTTCATGGTGCATCTCCGGGAAACGGATGATTGTCGTTTGACTGCATGGGCCTAGTTCGTTGCCGGCTTGACGGCCGCAGGCGGTGCGGCAGGCGGCGTCGCCACGGCTTCGCGCTCGCGCTCCCGGCGGCAGCGCCGCGTGCGACACTCGTCCCGCGAGGCTACCGGTGCGGTGTCGAGCAGACGCATCAGCTCGGAACGGGTCGGCTCGAACCCGGCCACCGCGGCACCCTGCCGATACCGGACGGCACGATCCTCGGACTTCTCGACACCATCCGCACCCTGCGTATAGAGCTCGGCCAGCGAATGCATTGCTTCCCCGTCACCCTGCTCTGCAGCAAGAAGCAACCACTTCTCGGCCCGCACGAAGTTCACCGGCACGCCAACACCCTTCACATACATGATGCCCAGCACGCGCTGTGCCTTCGCATTGCCGCGCACAGCCATGATCTGGATCAGCCGCGTGAGCTGCATCGGCGAGAACGAACCCGTCTGCGCATCACCGAGCATGTCCTGGTACTTCGCGATTGCGCGCGCGACTTCCTGCGACCCGGAGCCCCGCAGGAACCCGATCGAACGCAGCATGTCCGCACCGAGCGGCAGCAGGCGGTCTGCCTTCGCAAGCGCCCGCTCACGTTGCAGGTTGATCGGGCACTCATCGCCATGCACGAGGCCCGATGGTGTCTCGCCACGGTAGCGCGTTTCAGCCGCATAGAACTCGAACGGCGCAAGCCAGGTCTGAGCTTTGGCCTTTGCCTTGGCCTGCAGGTCATTGCCCGCGGCTTTCGGATCAGGTCCGCTGCCGACCGTCAGGCGCTTCAGCTCGTCGATGTACTGCTTGGCAACCGGATGACCGGCACGCTCGGCAAGCAGGTAGAAGACCATCGCCTCGATCGTGCTGGTCTGGAAGGCCGATGTGGACCCCTCCACCATGCTCGAGAACCGCGAACAACTGCTGGGCATCAACCAGCCGAACCAGTCGCTGTTGCTGCAGAGCTTGTTCACCCAGAAATCAAATGAAGTCCTGTAGGAGCCAGTGGCCGGATATCCACTCGACGACGTGGTCGGTGAATAACTGTCGACCTTGCGACTCACCACGCCCCCAGGGCGGCGCACATGCACCCACGAGTCCGCGATCACGCCGGACAAGGGACCGGTAGACGCCGAATGGCGCTGGTTGATGTAGGGATCCTGCAGCTGCCCCAGCAGGATGAAGCCGTCACCGCCGCGGCAGGCCGCGATGTACATGATCCGGTTGCGCGCATCGATACGCTCGTCCTGCAACAGGTTCCGGTAGATCGCCTCGGCTTCGTTCTCGGCGCTTGAGAGTTTCGTGACGACAAAGTCAGCGGCCGCATCCAGATGGAAGTGATCGAAGATCGCCGAATTATGGGCCGCGATGAAGTACCAGACATAGGCCTCAACGGGATCGTAATACCCTTTGTCATCCTCGCGCTTGGCCGAATAGATGTCGCCCAGCTTCACTTGGGCGAAGAAATCATTTTCCTGCCAGGCCGCCCGACGGCAGAGCTTGATGGCCTCGTCCTTGCGACCAAGCTGATAGGCACGCTCGCATTCCGCAACATCGGCATGAGCCGGCAGCAATGCCGCCGAGGCTGCAAGCGTGATGACAGCAAGCGCGGCCAGCCGGATGATTGATCCGATCCGAACCCGGACACGCTGGAACGTGCTGTCCACTGTGCTACGCGATGTGTGCATTGGTCCTCTCACGCGATGGCGGCGGTACAACTGGGAACAAGCCTGATGTCCGGACGCAAGACATGCAGCGCTCTTCCGCATCTGCTTTCATTGAGTGCCAGACAGCAAACATGAGTCAAGCGCTACAGAGGCGAAAAGCGAGATAAAGTCTAGGCTTTACGTCTGTTTGCGTACACGGCGCATGAAGCGGACCAACCTCAGCGCGCGCACGCAGAACTGGCATCACGCACCCCCACATCAGACCTCGGGTTGAACCGGCAAAACAGGTTGTGCAATCAGTGGTCGCACCAAACGTGACTTAACTAAGAAATCGCAACACCGGTCGAGCGGAATTCGCCTCTGCAGGGAATTGAGGCTCCAGCGCGCGACGCTCGAAGCCACTGATCCGCTGCGCACTCAGGGGATGCGCGCAATCGGCGAGTGAAAAATCGCCATCGGCGACGGGAGACGCCGCGTTGCCTCCCGGGCGCCCGGGGAACGAATCGAAAAGCCAAGAAAGCGCACATAGTGCGCATAATGCATGCCGGCGATCAGCCCCAGAGACCGCGCGCCTGCAACACGCGCTTCAGCAGCGCAGGCCGGTCCGTCATGATCCCATGGACGCCAAGATCGATAAGACGGTTCATCTCGACTTCATCGTCGATGGTCCAGACATGCACTTGAAGCCCGCGCGATTCGGCTGCACGAACCAGACGCCGTGACACAATCGTCACGCCGTGGCGCGCCACGGGGACCTGAGCACACCCCTCGCGCCACACCCCTCCGCCCACGCCGAACGAAGCCGACTTGAGCCGCAGGATTCCAGAAGGCCCGAGAGAGGTGCACACGCGCCCGTCAAACGCATCCTGGACTTGCCGGATGCGACGGCCCGAGAAGGACCCAACGCATACACGGTCCTGCGCACCGGTACGCCTGATGAGGTCGATAAGCGGCCCAACGGCGGCATCGTGCTTGGGATCGATGTTGATCCGCACGTCAGGCCACCGCATCAGAAGATCCTCCATGAGCGGAATGGGCTCGGTCCCGCCAATACGCGCCTGCTGCAGGGTCGCGTAGGGCAGCGCCTCCAGCAATCCGCTGGAATCTGTTACCCGATCAAGCCGCGGATCATGGAAAGAAACAAGCACGCCGTCCGAAGTCGCATAGGCATCCGTCTCCAGGTAGCGATAGCCCAGCGACACCGCATAGCTGAATGCCTTCATCGTGTTTTCGGGCGCCTCAAGCGCACCACCCCGATGGGCAAACGCAAGTAAGCCGCCATGCTCCAGATAGGGATACTTCGCCGGTCGCATCTGCTGGCCTTTCTGGACTTGTGCGCAGGGTCGCCGACCGCGCAGTCTGGATCGTTCAGGGCAGTCACTATAGTCTGCCGACACACATAACGGGGAACTGCCATGAAAAGCCACACCATTGACCGAAGGACCTTCCTCAGGCTTTCGGCCGCAACAGCAGCGCTCGGCCTCGGTGCATGCGTTGATGACCTTCAGGCCACCTCCCCCGGGCAATCCGCAGGAAGCGCCGAGGACCGGCGCCTCCTGGACTTCTTCTCCAGAAGCTTCACGCGGGAACTCGAGGATTCACCGGAATTCATGACCGCATTGGGCATGAAGAAGCGCTACGGGGAATGGAGCGATTATTCCGAGGCCTTCGTCGACAAGTCATACCAGGCGACCGTGACAGATACCGCTTTCATGCGCGATCGCATCGACCGCTCCGGCCTGAGCCCGCAGATGCGGGTATCCTACGACATCTTCCTGTTCCGGAACGAACAGCGGCTAGCCAACTATCCATTCCGCTACCACAACTATGACACGTCGCATTTCGGCGGCCCGCACCAGTCGATCCCGAACCTGCTGATCAACCAGCACCGCATCGACGACGCGTCAGACGCGGAAGCCTTCATTGCGCGCATCAATGCAACACCGCTGATGATGCAGCAGGTCAGCGCATTCATGCAGGCATCGGCCTCGAGGGGGATCACCCTGCCGAGGTTCTCCTACGGCCTGATGATCGCCGACGCAGGCAAGGTCCTGCAGGGCGCCTCGCCGTCTGGTTCCGGCGAGAATGAGATCCTGACCGCGTTTCGCAAGAAACTCGAGAAGAGCAGCATACCCGATCCTCAAAGGACGAAACTGCTTGCAGACGCCAACAAGGCCATGCTTGCCAGCATGAAGCCCGCTTATGAGACGTTCCTGAAGACCGCAGCAGACATCGGTCGAACAGTGACCTCGGATCACGGCGTCGGCACCCTGCCCGACGGCAAGGCATTCTACGACGAGCGGACCGCCGCCCACACGACGCTCAGGATGCCGGCCGCCGACATCCATGCCTTGGGTTTGTCTGAAGTCGCCCGCCTTTCATCCGAGATGGAAGGCGTGAAGAGGCGCCTCGGCTTCCGCGGGAACCTGAAACAATTCTACCAGGACCTGCGAACCAACCCGAAATACCTCTACCCATCTACGCAAAAGGGCAGGACCGCCTATCTTGAGCGAGCGCTTCATCTGCAGAAGAAGGCC
>JBILGJ010000429.1:0-2565 GCA_044351125.1 Micropepsaceae bacterium | reverse complement strand
AAGCGTGGCATCGGGACGGATCCCCTCGTCCTTCGACACGAGCAGCGCCTCACCCTTGCGCTGCGGCACGCTGACGGGAAGCACCTCGCCAGCAAACCTGCTTTCAGACCACGCCTGCGCCGCCCGCCGATGGCTCTCGACCGCGAACGCATCCGACGCTTCACGCGTGATGCCGCATTCGCGTGCCACATTCTCGGCCGTCTCGATCATGCCCGAGATAACCCCGAAACGCTCGACCGGCTGCGAGCGTTCGCGACCCCGCTCCAGTCGGTCATAGAACTGCACGTTCCCGGCGCGCGATCCGCTGCGCATCGCCGTCGTGTAGTACTCGATGTTGCTCATGCTCTCGACACCACCCGCAATCACGACATCGGCCGCTCCCGTCTCGACCATCATCGCCGCCGTCGTCAGCGCCTGCAGCCCGCCACCACAGCGCCGGTCAAGCTGCATGCCCGGAACCTCGATGGGCAAGTCCGCCGCCAGCGCGGCCCATCGTCCGATGCACGGCGCCTCGCTGTTCGCATAGCTCTGCGCGAAGACCACGTCCTCGATCAGCACCGGGTCGATACCGCTGCGTCGCACGGTCTCGCGGACAACATGGGCAGCCAGCGTCTCCGCTGGCACATCCTTCAGCGCGCCAAGATATTTCCCCACCGGCGTTCGAACAGGGGACACGATAGCTGCACGACGGGTCATCAGATCACTCCATTTTTCCTGAGGTCCTGCACAAAGGCCTGCTCCAGTCCCCAGTCCTCGAGGCCCGATAGATTATGTGCACCGATGCCGGGCGGCGGCCCCTGCACGCCACCAGGTGTTGCGCTGAAGCGGGGCGCCGGCGCAGGCTGCACAACACCATCCACGGTCACGAACGCGTTGCGCGCCGCATTGTGCGGATGCAGGGGCGCCTCACCCATCTCCAGCACCGGCGCAAAGCAAACATCGCTTCCCTCCATGAGGGCACACCACTCGGCGCGCGTCTTGCGGGCGATGACCTCGGCAACCTTTGCCTTCAGGTCCGGCCAGCGCGCCCTGTCCATCTGAGCATCAAAAGCTGGATCCGAGAGCCCCGCCTTCTCGCGAAGCAGCGCATAGAACTGCGGTTCGATCGAACCCAGCGCCACCCACTGGCCATCGGCGCACTTGTAGACGTCATAGAAGGGCGCGCCACCATCGAGCCGGTTCGACCCGCGTTCGGCGGTATGCACCCCCTCGGCGCGGAACCCGTAGAAATAGGACATGAGCGAGGCCGCCCCATCCACCATGGCCGCATCGACCACCTGCCCCTGCCCTGTCGCCCGCGCATGCAGCAGCGCCGACAGAAGGCCCAGCGCCAGGTAAAGCGATCCTCCACCAAAATCGCCGATCAGGTTGAGCGGCGGAACAGGACGCTCCTTCGTGCCGATCGCATGCAACGCACCCGTGATCGCAATATAATTGATGTCGTGCCCGGCAGCCTGCGCGAGCGGTCCATCCTGTCCCCATCCGGTCATGCGGCCATAGACAAGCTTGGGATTGCGCTTCAGCGCCACGTCAGGCCCGAGCCCCAGCCGCTCCATCACACCAGGGCGGAAACCTTCGAAGACAAGCTCGGCCCGCGACATGAGGTCGAGGCAAAGTTCGATGGCCCGCTGATCCTTCAGGTTCAGTGCGATCGACCGCCGCCCGCGATGGGTCACATGGTGCGGTTGCGCCGCCTTCGCATCGCGCCGGTCAATACGAATGACATCCGCCCCCAGGTCCGACAGCAGCATGCCGCAGAACGGTGCTGGCCCAAGCCCTGCAAACTCCACAACCCGCACACCCTTGAGAGGACCCTGCATTGCGCCTACTCTTCATTTGACCGCGCCAAGGCTCTTTTCATATCAACTCGGCGCAGGGAATCCAGAGGAACATCGGATCATGAGCCAGTTGGTCGAGACCGTCCGCTCAAGCGTGCAGACATGGGAATGCGACCAGATGGGGCACATGAACGTGCAATTCTATCTCGCACGCGAGAACGAGGGCATGGCCTCGCTTGCAAGCGCACTGGGCCTGCGCCCCCGCGCGCAAGGCGACGGCCGCGCGGGTCTGCTGCCCCGCGAGCAGCACATCCGCTTCCACCGCGAACTGCGCCCGGGCGCGCCCTACGTGATGCACGGCGGCGTGATCGAGGCCCGCCGCGAGGGCCTCGTTCTCTTCCAGGAAATGAAGCACACCCTCACTGGCACCACGGCTGCGACCTTCGTGACCTCGGTTGAATGGGGCGACCTCGAGTTCAGGACAGGCCTTCAGGTCCCATCCATTGCCCTCGACCGCGCAGCAGCCCTGACAGTGCCGCTGCCGCCGCACGCAGCACCCCGCGGGCTCGACCTCGCGGCCCCGCGCCCGGCGCCCACGCTCGACGAGGCCGACAGCCTCGGCCTGCTGACCACGCTGCGGGGCCTTGTGACCGACGACCTCTGTGACAGCCTCGGCTTCATGAAGACGCAGAACTATATGGGGCGTCTCAGCGACTCGATCCCCAACCTGCTCGCGCAGATCATGGGCAAGTCACGCGACGCGGATGATGCCGGGGGCGCAGCGCTC
>JBILGJ010000428.1:0-2571 GCA_044351125.1 Micropepsaceae bacterium | reverse complement strand
ACCTGCAAATTGCTGCGAGATGCCCTGCCACGCCGTGAAGGCCGCGCGCTGGTTCGAATTTGCCGCTTCCAGAAGATACGTCGTCGCGGGACCCACCTCGCCGCCACAAGAGAAGCCCTGGATGAGTCGTGCGACCACCAGAAGCACCGGTGCGAGGATGCCGATCGTGTCATAGCCCGGCGTCAGCGCAAGCATGCCTGTGCCCAGCGCCATGAGCGCGATCGTCAGGGTCATGGCTGCGCGGCGCCCTGCTCGGTCGGCATAGGCGCCAATCACGGCGGCACCAAGGGGGCGCGTCAGGAACCCGGCCCAGAACACAAGGCTTGCGAACAGAAGCGACAACCACACATCGTCGCCCGGAAAAAATGCCTTGCCGATCTGCACGGCAAAGAACGAATAGACGATGAAGTCGTAGAACTCGAGCCAGTTTCCAATCACCACGGCGACAAGTGCCTTTGGCGGAATGCGGGCCGCATCAGGCGTGGTAGCGGTGGCCATGGACTCAATTCCCCTACTGAGCGACGGCACCATAGGCCCATTCACGCCAGCAAAGAAGCCGTGTGCATCTCTCGGGCGAGTTCGCACCTGCAGCACATTCTGGGGGCGAACACCGGTGAAATGGGGATCTGGACATGCTTAGTCCCTCAGGTGCCGTGACCACGACAGGCGTCCAGAAATGCGAAGGCTTGCAGCCATTGCCTTCATCCTTTTGTCACTTGCCGCACTTGCGGCACGGCTTGTCGGGTCGGGTGAGGTCGCTATCCCGCTCCACCTTTCCCTTGTGCTGCCACCGCTTGAGACCGCGCCCCTTGTGCCCCTGCCCGGCAAGCCAAGCCTCGCTCCGGTTCCGCTTGCCGCACATCCGGAAGCGGATGATGAGCCCGACGAGGACCAGATATCGATCCTTCTGGCTGGCGACACGGGTCTCAACAGCAGCTTCCAGCCTGTGCACGCCGGCTTCGGTCTGCGGTACGGTGCCCGCATTGCCTTTAACGCTGCCACGCCGGACATAGCCGGGATCATCAATGCCGATGTGAATTTTGCCAATCTCGAGACAGTGGTCACGGATCGCAACAGCCTCAGCGCCACGCCAAAGATGTTCGGGTTCAGGACCCATCCGGATGGTGTGCGCGAACTGATGCGGATCGGCTTCAATGCGTTTTCGACGGCCAATAACCATGCACTGGATTATGGTTCGGCTGGCGCCGGCGAGACGCTGCGCCAGCTTGATGCGCTGGGCGTGGTGCATGCTGGCCTTGGACGAACACCCGCGGAAGCGGCCGAGGCCCGCGTGATCGAGCGACGTGGCATTCGCGTTGCCATCGGAGCGATAGGCATCGGCGGGGCCGGATTCGGAAGTACTGCGCAGGGTGCAAGCCTTGGCGGTCAGCTTGCATTCTCCGATGCGAATGTGTCGCGGGTCTTGTCCAACCTTGGGGCGGCCGATGCCAGGGTGCGCATTCTGTCGGTCCACTATGGCGACGAGTTCGACGTCAGAACAACGACAGCGGAACGGTCACGCTTTCATGATGCGCTGGCGCGCGGTGCCGACATTGTCGTGGGCCATCACCAGCATGTCGTTGCCGGCGTCGAGCGTATCGGGAACAAGGTTGTTTTCTATGGCCTTGGCAATTTCCTGCACTGGGGAACACAGGACATGGGGCGGCATGACATGTGCCGGGACTACGGGCTTGTTGCACGCGTGCACCTTGCCGGCTCCCAGGGCCAGCCGCTTGATGTGCGTGCCATCGAGGCTATTCCCGTCACGGACATGCACGACCGCCCGCGTCCCCTTGATCCATTGGCCGCGGCCGAACGCATACACGTCCTCAATCACCTCAATGAGCAATTCGGTGCGCAGGGCTTGCGGTTTGGCATCGAGGCGGATGGCACGGGACTTTATTGCGGCCCAGGGTCCGAGCGCCTGCGCGGGCGCGTCGGACGACGGTGCGCGGCCGGATCCGATGTCAAGGCGCCCACGGATGGTCTTGCTTCGCGGATTGCAGCGGCATGCGCCCGTCGTGTGGTGCGCATGGTCGAGGCCCCCTCGGCAATGATGACCGGGGGTGAACCGTGAGGCGCTGCCTGCTCCATGTGCTGCTGGTTGCTGTCTTCCTCGTTGGCACGGCGACCGCGTGGGGTGCGGGTGTTTCGGAGGCTGAAGTTGCAACCGCCCTTGGCAGTCGTGGATTGCCCGTCCGGCTCGGCAAGGACAATTTTCGCGAGCCCATGATCGAAAGCTATGCTGGGGCGACACGGTTCTATGTCTATTTTTACGAGTGCAACCAGACCCGAACCTGCCAGAACATCCAATTCCGAACCGGCTTTGCCACGAAAGGGCGCGTGAGCCTGGCGCAAGTGAATGACTGGAGTTCACGCTGGCGCTTCGGGCGGATGTATCTCGATCCGGAGGGCGATGTCATTCTTGACATGGATGTGGATGCGCGGCGCGGACTGCCGCCCGAGGTGCTTGGTGCTCAGCTCGCGCGGTGGCTTGAGGTCGTGCGCGAAGCCGAGACGTTCATTGGCTGGCGGCGCTAGGCCCGCTGTCGCTGGCCATTCCACCCTGCC
>JBILGJ010000427.1:0-2573 GCA_044351125.1 Micropepsaceae bacterium | reverse complement strand
CTGGAACCGGGCGCGCTGCCTTGCGCTTCCGCGCGCAAAAAGCCCCTGGATGGGCGGCGCGCAGCAGAGGCAGGCGGGTTCGGTCATTGGTGGCAGGCTCCCCGGGTCGTCATTCCAGACTAGCGCGGCTTGAGCAGTCCAGCCAGACCCTGTAAGTGCAAGGTCAACAAGTCAAATAACAGCCTCGTGAGGATCGCGTCCATGAATACAGCCCCCCAATTGCCGCCCGGCTTTCCTGCCATGCCCGTCGAGCACGCCCACAAGCTGCTGGTCTCGGCCCCGGCCTCACCATTCGAGATCGAGGAAAAGGTCATTCGCGGCGTCAAGCTCAAGACGTGGAAGAACGCGCCGCCGTCGCTCGCGGCCGTGTTCGAGGCGAGCCGGCCCTTCGGAGCGCGCGTGTATCTCGTCAACGAGGACGAGCGGGTCACGTTCGATGCCCATCGGCGGGCGGTTGCCAAGCTTGCCCACCAGTTGATCGCCGACGGCGTGAAGAAGGGAGACCGCGTCGCCATCATCATGCGCAACCTGCCGGAGTGGTCGGTTGCCTTCTGGGCTGCGGTTCATGTGGGTGCGATCGTCACGCCGCTGAATGCCTGGTGGACGGGGCCCGAGCTGGAATACGGGCTGACGGACTCCGGCACGAAGATTGCCATCGCCGATGCCGAGCGCTGGGAGCGGCTGCGCGAGCATGTCGACAACTGCCCTGACCTGCAGCGCGTCTATGTTTCCCGTTCGAGCGATGAGATCGCTGATCCCCGCGTGGCCCGCCTCGAGGATTTCATCGGTGGGCCGAAGAGCTGGGCAAGCCTTCCCGACACGGCGCTGCCCACCATGGCGCTCGATCCCGAAGACGATGCCACGATCTTTTATACCTCGGGCACGACGGGAAAGCCCAAGGGTGCAGTCATCACGCACCGGAACATCGTTTCGAACTTCTTCAACGCCATGTGCGCGCAGGCGCGGTCGTTCCTGCGCCGGGGTGAAATGCCGCCCGCACCCGATCCGTCGGTGCAAAAGGCCACGCTGATCTCGGTGCCGCTGTTCCACGCAACGGGCTGCTTTGCGATCATGATACCGGCGGTCATGGCGGGCTCGAAGATCGTCATGCAGCGCAAGTGGATTGCCGACCAGGCGCTCGAGCTCATCGAGCGCGAGAAGATCACGAATGCGGGCGGCGTGCCCACGATCGCCTGGCAGATCATCGAGCATCCGCGGTTCCACGAATTCGACCTGTCATCGCTGGAGTCCATCTCGTATGGCGGCGCGCCATCGGCGCCGGAGCTCGTGCGGCGCATGAAGGAACGCTTCCCGCTGATCAAGCCCGGCCAGGGCTGGGGGATGACCGAAACGTCGGCGACGGCGACCAGCAATTTCGCCGAAGACTATGAGCGCAAGCCCTCGAGCTGCGGCGTGCCCTCGCCCACCGGCGAGGTGAAGATCGTCGGCGACAAGGGACAGACGCTGGGCGCCAACGAGGTCGGGGAACTCTGGTATCGCGGCCCGATCGTCGTGCGCTGCTACTGGAACAAGCCCGAGGCCACGGCCGAGACCTTCGTCGATGGCTGGGTGAAAACGGGCGACCTTGCGAAGATCGACGAGGAAGGATTTGTTTACATCGTCGACCGCGCGAAGGACATGCTGATCCGCGGCGGCGAGAACATCTACTGCGTGGAGGTCGAGAACGCGCTCTATGATCACCCTGCGGTGATGGATGCGGCGGTGATCGGCATCCCGCACCGGACGCTGGGCGAGGAACCGGCTGCGGTCGTGCACCTGAAGCCTGGCATGAAAGCGAGCGAGGAAGAGCTGCGCCATCACGTGGCTCAAAAGATCGCCGCCTTCAAGGTGCCGGTGAAGATCGCCTTCCTGCCCGAGACACTGCCGCGCAATGCCAATGGCAAGATCATGAAGCGTGACCTGAAGACGATCTTTGGAGGGTGACGGGACTTTCCTCGTTGCCGCTCACGCAGCAAGGGGAGCGCCGCCCCATACGGGGACACTATAAAAGGGGTCTTGGTCCGCGCAGGCTGTGGCTGCCAGGGTTGCGGCTGGCGGACTGCCCCGCATGGCACCTTCCATTCCCCACTTCGTCATCACCGGGCTTGACCCGGTGACCGAGGGGCGGAGCCTCAGGCGTGAGCATTAAAGGGCAGCGCCGCTGGTGTGAGCACTCACAAGCGCATCAGAATGCCGGCAAATCGTCAGGTCATGTATCTTCGCCAAGGGCACCGGCCCTGGGTGGCAGGGACAAGCCCTGCCATGACGAGGATTTATGTTTTTGGATATGGCGCGCGGACCCGACAGGGATGGCGCGGGAGGGACACGCGTCGGCGTCCCCGGGATGTGTCCCTGAAACAAGAATCCCGGGCGCGATGTCTCGCGCCCGGGCGTTGGCTCTCCGCTGAATCTAGTCCAAAACTATCGCATCGGCGGACGACTCGCGCAACCAGCGCGGGCCCTCGTTGCGGCGAGCCTGCAAGGTTGCATCGCCGAAGCCGTAACGCAGCCCGATTGTCCAGCCGGTGCTCTCGATGCCAAGATCGAGGTCCGAAAACGCGAATCCACCGATC
>JBILGJ010000083.1:0-9006 GCA_044351125.1 Micropepsaceae bacterium | reverse complement strand
ATACAATTGCGTTTTGGGACCTTCCTCAGTTCATCCAGCAGGCTGAATCGGCCGGTTTTTCGGCGACCCGGCACAGGCTCCACTACCACGCATTGCTTGCGGCCCCCCTGCTATTATGCGCTATGATATTCATCGCGGCGGCGTTTTCGCTCCGGCTTGCGCGACTCGGGGGGGCTGCAAGGCTCATCGTCTCCAGTGTCCTCACTGGATTCGTCCTGTACTTCTTCACGGATTTCGCCCGGGCTCTGGGTGTATCCGGGGTGGTTCCTGTCGTGCTGGCTGCGTGGGCGCCGGCGTCAACGGCACTGCTTCTCGGTATGGCGTACATGTTTAACCAGGAGGATGGATGAAGGTCGCGTCTCGCCTCATCGCCCCCCTTATCATTGCCTGTGCGGCGGCGCCTGGCGCGCAAGCGGCCGGTGACCGTCTGGTGCTTGCGCTTGCGCAGAGCCCGGATGGTGTGCCCGCGCCGTCGGTGCCTGCGCCGGTGCAGCCTGATGAGAAGCCACAGGAAGTCCTGATCCGTGCCGACAAAATGTCCTACGATGCGAACACGGATATCGTGAGCGCCGAGGGCAATGTCGAAATCACCTATGGCGCGCGTACGCTGCTTGCCGAGAAACTGAGCTACAATCAGAACACCCGCATCGTGGTTGCCGAGGGCAATGCCACACTGCGCGAGGCGAATGGCACCGTGCTGTCGGGCAACCGCATCGAGGTGACCGATGACATGCGCGACGGCATCATCGACAGCCTGAGCGTTGTCATCGCAGAGCGCGGACGTCTCGCTGCGGCAAAGGCGACGCGCCAGAGCGGCAATGTCATGACGCTCGAGAAGGCCGTCTATACGACCTGCAAGCCCTGCCAGAACAATCCGCAGAAGGATCCAACCTGGCAGATCAAGGCCTTCCGCATCGTCTATAATCAGGAGAAGGCCAGGGTCGAGTACGAAGATGCCTTCTTCGAAGTATTCGGCGTGCCCGTGGTCTACCTGCCCTATTTCTCGCATTCGGATCCACAGGCGCCGCGTGAGTCCGGCTTCCTTGTTCCGATACCGGGACATTCGTCTGATATCGGCTATTTCCTCGAGACTCCGTACTATTTTGCGCTGGATCCCAGCTACGATCTCGTGGTCGCCCCGCTCTTTACGGAAAACGATGGCCCGCTGCTGAAGTCAGAGTGGCGCCAGCGCACGGAAAGCGGTGTCTACAACCTGCAGTTCAGCGCACGTTATGGCCGACCGCGCGATGATGTCGGCGTCGAGTTCGGCGACGACACGCTGCAAGGACACATTTTCGGCGAAGGCAACTTCAAGATCGATGATGTTTGGCGCTGGGGCTACAGCGCACAACTGACCTCCAACGACACCTACCTCAAGCGATATGACATCTCGCCGCTCGACCGGCTGGAAAACAACTTGTTCGTAGAGGGCATCAGCGGTCGCTCCTATGCTTCCGTGAACAGCTGGTATTTCCAGGGCCTTCGGCAGACGGATGACCCTGGCACGACGCCGCTCGTTCTTCCTTTGGCCGAAGTGGAATACGTGCCTGACGAAACTGTTCTGGGTGGACGTGCGTCGCTTCATGCGAGTGCGCTCTACCTGCATCGCACCGAGGGACGCGACACGGCCAGGCTTTCGGCCACCGGTTCGTGGAAGATGCCGCTCACAACCGATGACGGACACCTCATCACTCTTTTCGCGAACCTTCGCGGCGACCTCTATCATGTGACAGACCCGACGCCGGGTGCAGATGCCGATACCGTCGGCCGGGCGCTGGCGTGGGGTGGGCTCGAGTGGCGCTATCCGCTGGTCAGAACGGACTGGGGCTGGAAGCAGGTCATCGAGCCCATCGTGCAGATCATCGGTGCGCCGAATGGTGGCAATCCTGCCGAGATCCCGAACGAAGACAGTGGCGCCTTCGAGTTTGATGAAACCAACTTGTTCTCGTTCAACAAGTTCCCGGGGCTTGACCGACTTGAGACGGGACCACGCGTCAACGCAGGCGTTCGGGCTGCGGCTTATTTTGACGACGGCTTTGTCGAGGCGATCATCGGTGAAAGCTTCCGTTTCAACGAGGACGACGCCTTCACCGTGGAATCGGGCCTGCGTGAGCAGCAGTCTGATTTTGTCGGCCGGCTGATCGTGCAGCCCAATGGCAGCTTCCGCGTCGTCCACCGGTTCCGAATCCAGCAGGAAGACTTCAGCTTCGAGCGGAACGAAATCTACGCCGAGGCCTCTGATCCCGAGCTCTACCTGCTGCGGGCAGGTTATGTACTGCTTGAGCCCGATCCGGTGCTGCCGGAGCAGCGCGAGGAAATCAATCTGCTTGGCTCGCTTCGAACCTTTGACAATATCTGGCTCAGGGGATCCGGCCGCCGGGACCTGGCGGGCGACAGGATGATCGAGAGCAAATTCGGCATCTTCTACGAAGACGACTGCTCCGAGTTTGGCATTGATTTCCGGCGCCGCTTCACGCGCGACCGTGACATCGAGCCTTCAAGCTCGTGGCTTTTCACGTTCAGGTTGAAGGGCGTGAATTAGTTGTAACGTTGCCCCTACCAGAGCTTGCTTTGGTAGGCGCGGCAGCATTGAACGGCGATCAAAAATCCTTATTGTAAGGGAAATTTCCCCGGTCTTGCGTGAGTCTTGGACACACGCGGGACGAAGCACGGATCCAGAGAAGTTTCATGCCGAGCCAGTTCGTTCGTCCGCTCGCGTCGTTGGCGTGCGTTACCGTCGCAATCCTCGCCTGTGTGGGCTCCCTGCCCGTGTCGCAGGTCCGCGCCGCTGAAAACACGCTGAGAGCTGCGGCGGTGGTCAATGACATCGTCATTTCGACCTATGACCTTGATCAGCGGGTGAAGCTGTACTTGGTAACCTCTGGTGGCCAGCAGTCTCCGGAAATGGCAAAGCGCATGCGCCCCCAGATCCTTCGGCAGCTCATCGACGAGTTGCTTCAGCTGCAAGAGGCCCAGAAGAGCAAGGTTCAGGTGACGTCCGAGGATCTCGAAAAGAGCCTCAAGCGCATCGCCCAGCAGAGCAATGTCACTGTCGAGACCGTGTACAAGACGCTGGATGACAACAATATTGCCCGCTCGACCCTGATGACGCAGATCAAGGCGGATATCGCCTGGCAGCGGCTTGTGCAGGGCCGGCTCGCGCCGCGCGTGACGATCTCGGACGAGGAGGTGGACGCCGCCTACCTGCAGGCGCTCGAAGCTTCAAAGCAACCGCAATACCTGATCTCGGAGATCTTCCTCGCGGTCGACGTTCCTTCGGCGGAAGATTCTGTCAAGCAGAACGCGCAAAGCATCATTGGCCAGCTCCGCCAAGGCGCCAACTTCCCGGCGCTGGCGCGCCAGTTCAGCCAGTCAGCAACCGCTTCGTCCGGGGGCGACCTCGGGTGGGTGGTGATCGGCGATTTGCCGGCCTCCATCGCCGAGAAGGTCAAGTCGATGGCGCCTGGCACGGTGTCCGAGCCCATTCGTGCGGCTGGCGGCTATTACCTTGTGGCGCTGAGACAGAAGAGGCTCGCTGCGGGGTCCGCTCCCCAGAAGCAGGCCGCGCCGCAGCCAGCCCAGGCGGCACAACCAGAGCAGAAGATGAAGCCTGTGGTCACGCTTGGGCGCATTTCGCTTCCGGTAGCTGGTACGCCCTCCAAGGCCAAGGAAGAGCAGATCCGCAACGTCTCGATCGAGATCTTCCGGAACGTGAATGGCTGTGGCACGGCAGGCCAGGTCGCCAAGGCCCGCGGCGCAACCTTCCAGATGGTTGGTGCAGTGACGGTGCGTGACCTCGCGCCGCAATTCGCCGATATCCTGCGCAAGACGCCCAATGGTCGTGCCACCCCGCCGCTGCGTGGAGCCAAGGGCGTGGAACTTTATGTTATCTGCGAAGGTGGCATGCGCCAGGCTGTCGCTCCGGGCGCGCCGGACGAGATGGGTGAGAAACCTGCGGCCGAAGTGAACAAGGAAGAGATCGAGAACCGCCTATTCAACCAGGAAATATCGATGCTGTCGCGCCGCTATCTGCGCGACCTGCGTCGTGACGCCACCATCGAGATCAAGGAAAACTGACCGCGAGATGCGATCAGCCCGCCAACCGCTCGCGCTCACCATGGGTGAGCCATCCGGGATTTCGGGAGAGATCGTCATCAAGGCCTGGAAGGCAGAGGACGGCGGCCCCGTCCCGCCATTTGTCTACATCGGCGACCCGTCTTGGCTGCGCGCAGAAGCGCACAGACTTCACTCGCATGTCCATGTAATCGAGGTTTCCTCGCCAGCCGAGGCGATGGCCCGCTTCGCCGACGGCGTCCCTGTTCTTACCGAACATCTTCCGGAGCGTCCGCAATACGGAAAACCGTCTGCAGCGAACGCGTCCGCCGTTGTTGCCTCCATCCGGCGCGCCGTAGAGATGACACGCGACGGCTCTTGCTCGGCGGTGGTCACCGGCCCCATCAACAAGGCTGCGCTCTATGGGGCGGGCTTTGCCTTTCCGGGCCACACGGAATATCTGGCGGAACTGACGGGCAGCACCTCTCCGGTGATGATGCTGTCCATCGAGGGCCTGCGGGTTGTTCCGGTGACCGTTCATTTGCCCCTGGCTGCCGCGATTGCCTCACTGTCAGCCGCCAAGATCGTCTCAGCCACCGCAATCCTCGCGCGTGCCCTGCGTGACGATTTCGGGATTGACGCCCCGCGGATCGCCATTGCCGCGCTGAACCCTCATGCTGGCGAGAGTGGCACGCTTGGCCGCGAAGAAATCGACATCATCCAGCCAGCTGTCGAAGAACTCCGGGCCAAGGGATTACAGATCAATGGTCCGCTGCCGGCCGATACGTTGTTTCATGCGACGGCGCGCGCAGGCTTCGACGCTGTGGTCTGCATGTATCACGATCAGGCGCTGATACCGCTCAAGACACTCGACTTTCATCGCGGCGTGAATACGACACTGGGCCTGCCAATCGTTCGAACATCGCCAGACCATGGCACCGCGCTGGATATTGCCGGCAAGGGCTTGGCTGATCCATCAAGCCTTCTTGCAGCCATGCGACTTGCCGACCGGATGGCGCGAATGCGCGCCGGTGACCTGTCGTGAGCCTCGAGAGCCTTCCCCCGCTGCGAGACGTCATAGCTAGCCTCGGTTTGTCGGCGCGGAAATCGCTCGGACAAAATTTCCTGCTCGACCTGAACCTCACGCGGCGCATTGCACGCGAGGCGGGCCCGCTTGCTGGCCAGACGGTGCTTGAGGTCGGGCCTGGACCCGGCGGGCTGACGCGCGCCCTGCTTCTTGAGGGCGCGGCCGAGGTTATCGCCGTCGAGCGCGATGAGCGTTGCCTTCCTGCGCTTGAAGAGATCTCGCGTGCCAGTGGCGGGCGTCTTGTCATCAAGGCTGGCGATGCGCTGGAAGTGGATGAGGCTGCGCTCGTCGGCAGCAAGCGCGTCCACGTCGTTGCCAACCTGCCCTACAATGTGGGAACGCCGCTCCTGATAAAATGGCTCACGGCCTCGCCCTGGCCTCCGTGGTACCTGAGCCTTACACTGATGTTCCAGCGCGAGGTGGCCGAGCGGATCGTTGCGCTTCCGGGCGGGGCTTCCTATGGGCGCCTGTCGGTCATCAGCCAATGGCGCACGAAGCCAAGGATCCTGTTCGACGTGAACCGCAGCGCCTTCACGCCTGCGCCAAGCATCACCTCGTCTGTCGTGCACTTCGACCTGCTGCCGGAACCGCGCGGCGTGGCCGATGTTTCCGCGCTCGAGGCTGTCACGGCCGCAGCCTTTGGACAGCGGCGCAAGATGCTGCGCTCAAGCCTGCGAGTGCTGGGCGCCTTCAGCGATTCCATGCTTGCCGATGCGGGAATTGATCCGACCGCGCGCGCGGAGGAGATCCCGGTCGAGGGGTTCGCTGCGCTTGCGCGCGCCTTCCGGCGTCATGCCCCTGCGAGCAACGTGCGCACAAACCCTGAAAGCCCCGTCTGACGCGTCCGCCTGCAGCGCTCTGACTCGACAATGGTGACAATTCGGCGCTCTGCTGCATCGAGGTCATCGTTCACAATGACGTAGTCGTATTCTGCCCAATGGCTTATCTCGCCATTGGCCTGGGCCATACGACGCGCAACGACCTCGGGTGAATCCTGTCCGCGTGATGAGAGCCGATGCTCAAGTTCGGCACGCGACGGCGGCAAAATGAAGATGCTGACAACATCTTCTCGGGCCTTTTCGCGCAATTGCTGGGTGCCCTGCCAGTCGATATCGAAGAGGACGTCGCGACCTGCGCTGAGCACCTCTTCGACGGGTCCGCGCGGCGTGCCATAGGAATTGCCAAAGACGGTGGCGTGCTCAAGCAGTTCGCCGCGGCGGACACAATCGTCGAAGGCCGCCGGCGTCAGGAAGTGATAGTCCACGCCGTCCACCTCGCCAGGCCTGCGGCTGCGGGTTGTCACCGAGACGGACATGGTGATTCCAGGATCCCTTTGAAGCAGTCGACGCGCCAGTGTCGTCTTGCCAGCGCCCGACGGCGACGAGAGGACCAGCATCATTCCGCGTCGTTCAATCCGTGCTGTCATGCTCGTTCCAGACCCTGCTATCGACCTCTGGGGTGCCGCACTTGGCTCAAAGGATGCTCCCGCTTCCGATCGAGCGCCAACGCATGTTGGCAGACTGAATGCTCGTCACGGGTCGACTGCCGCATGCACCGACGCCCGATGTTGTTCCTATCCCGTAACCCAGCGGCGGCGGCAAGTCCAATCCGGCCAGCGCAGGGTTGGCGCCATGCCGTTTCAGTCCCTCATCCCATAGCGTGTCTTCATGGTCGCCAGCATTCCGGGGCATGACTGCTCCTCCGTCAACGCCGACATGACGCCGTCGCGTTCGGCTTCGGTTCGGTTCTGGCTGATCTTCCACTTTCCCTCGATCCCGCGCACGGGGATCTCGAAGCCCACAATATGATTCAGCATCTCCGAGATGTGGCTTTCGGGTGCCTCGGAGACCTTCCAGGGGGCCGGGCGCGGGCCCTCGTGAATGTCTGTCATCTGCTCCACCTGTGCGCGCACCCAAGCCCTGTCGTCACATACGCGAGGCGTTCCGCGGACCTGGACCATGGTGTAGTTCCAGCTAGGTGTGACGCGGCCATCCTGCGCCCTGGTCGGATACCAACCCGGTGACACGTAGCATTCCGGACCCTGGAAAATGACAAGGGTCTCTGCGGCCTCCTTCAGTGCGTCTACCTGCCGGTTGGCGCGTGCGAGGTGGGCACGAAGCGTGCCCCTTTCGCCTTCCGCGTGAATGGTAAATGGCAGCAGGTTGGCGATCACGCCGGCGCGCCCGGCGGTCACCAGCAGACCGAGGGGGTGGGCCTTGATCAGGCTGTGCAGCACCTCAAGGCGCTCTTCGCGGAAGTGTTCGGGGCAGTACATGCCGGATCCTCGTCCCTGTGGCTCATTCCTTATCCACCTTTCCAACATATTGGACTTTCCAGAAGTGCCAGTATTTGCAATTTTTAGTGGTCCAGTATTTTCCAGAGGGGACCCGTACCAGGCATGCCGCGGCGCCAACCTGTCATCGACCTGCCCGCGCTCAGCGTTATCGATCGTAGTGAAGGCGCCATTGGCCGTCAGCTGACAGATACGCTGCGCAATGCCATCTCCCGCGGCGAGATGACGGCGGGTGAGCGCCTGCCGTCGACACGGGCGCTGGCGCAGGCCCTCGGCGTCTCGCGGGGAACGATCACCGAGGCCTACGCGCAGTTGGTTGCCGAGGGCTGCCTTGATGCGAAAGCCGGATCAAGCACGCGGGTGGCCCACATGCCGGTGCCGACGCCCTTGCCAGCGCGGCGCAGGGCCGGACCAGCCAGGGAGGAGGCGCCTGTACCGCCGGCCTGTGCGGCGTCCTACGCAGCGTTCGCCACGCGCCTAATGCCGATGCCATCGATCCCGTTCTCGGTCGCGGTGCCAGAAGGCGCGGTGGCGATGGACGATCACTGGCGCCGGCTCAGCCAGCGTGTCCGGCAATCGCATGGCGCGCAGCCTTCGGGTTATGGCGATCCACGCGGCCTGCTTGCGCTGCGCGAACAGGTAGCCGCCTATGTGCGCAAGGCACGCGCCGTGCACTGCGGTCCTGAGAACATCGTCATCACCGAGGGTGCGCAGCAAGGGCTCTTCATCTCGGCGCGCGTGCTGCTGGCCCCGGGTGACGCCGCGCTCGCCGAAGATCCTGCCTATCCGGGGCTCATTGCCGTGCTCGAGGAGCGGGGCATCGAGGTCGCACGGGTGCCGGTCGATGATCAGGGCTTTGACATCGCCAGGGCGCACGAGGCCTGTCGGCGCGCCACCGTCGCATTCGTCACGCCATCGCACCAGTATCCTACGGGTGTGCCGCTCAGCATGCCCCGGCGCCTCGCGCTGCTGGAATGGGCGCGCACGCGTCAGGGATGGATCGTCGAGGACGATTACGACAGCGAATTGAGGTACGCGGGCTATCCCTTCCCCGCGATACACGGCCTGGGCGGCTCCCGGGTGATCTATCTGGGAACCTTCAGCAAGTTGCTCGCCCCTTCGCTGCGGCTCGGCTATGTCGTGGCGCCCGACTGCCTTGTCGATGCGATTGTCGGCGCGCGCGCCCTCCTAGGTCGCGGTTCGCCCCTCGGAGAGCAGCACGTGATTGCGGCCTACATGAAGGAGGGCCACTTCGAGGCCCACATAAGGCGTATCCGCGGCATCTATGCTCAGCGGCGGAAGGCCCTGACCGATGCGCTTGCGGACGACCTTCCGGCACTTCAGGTCCAGCCGGCGAGCCTTGGCATGCACATCATCGCGTGGCTGCCCGAGGGGATGGATGACGTGAAGCTGGCGCAGGCGGCGGCTCTGGAGGGGATCGCTTTACGGGCACTTTCGCCCCTGTTCGCCGCCAAGCCTCCCCGACAGGGCCTGATTTTGGGCTTCGGCGGTTTTGGCGAAGCCGAGATCAAGGCTGCGGTGTCGCGACTGCGCCAGGTATTCGTGGCCAACG